>CBJMQH010000495.1:0-4121 GCA_966431825.1 uncultured Trinickia sp. | reverse complement strand
CGTTCGACGTGCGCGGCCCGGCCGCTCGGTAAGCCGGTCGGGCGCCCCGCCCTCTATAAAACAAATGTGCCCGGAGAACCCGAAGGCCCGCCAGGCGCGTGAGAGGCCGGCGCGCTGACAAGCACGCCGACCGTCGTTTCCAGCAAAGCCGGAGCTCAGTCTTTCTTCACTTCCTTGAACTCGGCATCGACCACGTCGTCTTCGGGCTTGCTCGCGCTCGCACCGGCCGAGGCACCGGCACCGGCCGCACCGGCCGCCGCGCCAGCGGCACCCGCTGCGCCCTGCGCCTGCATGTCGGCGTACATCTTTTCGCCGAGCTTCTGCGACGCGGTCGCCACCGCTTCGATCTTCGCCTCGAGCGCAGCCTTGTCGGCCGAGCTGTCCTTCAGCGCTTCTTCGAGCTCCTTCAACGCAGCTTCGATCTTCTCCTTCTCGCTCGCATCGATCTTCTCGCCGTACTCGGTCAGCGCCTTCTTCGTGCTGTGAACGAGCGCGTCGCCCTGGTTACGCGCATCGGCAAGCTCACGCAGACGGTGATCTTCCTCGGCATTCGCCTCGGCATCCTTCACCATCTTCTCGATTTCGGCCTCGGACAGGCCCGAGTTCGCCTTGATCGTGATCTTGTTTTCCTTGCCCGTCGCCTTGTCCTTCGCGCCGACGTGCAGGATGCCGTTCGCTTCGATGTCGAACGTCACTTCGATCTGCGGCACGCCGCGCGGTGCGGGCGGGATGCCTTCGAGGTTGAACTCGCCGAGCAGCTTGTTGCCCGCTGCCATTTCGCGTTCGCCCTGGAACACCTTGATCGTCACGGCCGACTGGTTGTCGTCCGCCGTCGAGTACACCTGTGCGTGCTTCGTCGGGATCGTCGTGTTCTTGTTGATCATCTTCGTCATCACGCCGCCGAGCGTCTCGATACCGAGCGAGAGCGGCGTCACGTCGAGCAGCAGCACGTCCTTGCGGTCGCCCGAGAGCACCTGGCCCTGGATCGCCGCACCGACAGCCACGGCTTCGTCGGGGTTCACGTCGCGGCGCGGTTCCTTGCCGAAGAACTCCTTGACCGTGTCCTGCACCTTCGGCATACGCGTCATACCGCCGACGAGAATCACGTCGTCGATGTCGCTCACCTTCACGCCGGCGTCCTTGATTGCGATGCGGCACGGTTCGACCGTACGCGCGATCAGGTCTTCGACGAGCGCTTCGAGCTTGGCGCGCGTGATCTTCAGGTTCAAGTGCTTCGGACCCGATGCATCGGCCGTGATGTACGGCAGATTGATTTCGGTCTGCTGGCTCGACGACAGCTCGATCTTCGCCTTCTCGGCCGCTTCTTTCAGGCGCTGCAGCGCGAGCACGTCCTTCGACAGGTCGACACCCTGCTCCTTCTTGAACTCGCCGATGATGTAATCGATGATGCGCTGGTCGAAGTCTTCGCCGCCGAGGAACGTATCGCCGTTCGTCGAAAGCACTTCGAACTGCATTTCGCCGTCGACGTCGGCGATTTCGATGATCGAGACGTCGAACGTGCCGCCGCCGAGGTCATACACGGCGATCTTGCGGTCGCCCTTCTCGGCCTTGTCGAGGCCGAATGCGAGCGCGGCTGCCGTCGGCTCGTTGATGATCCGCTTCACTTCGAGACCGGCGATGCGGCCCGCATCCTTCGTGGCCTGACGCTGGCTGTCGTTGAAGTAAGCCGGCACCGTGATCACGGCTTCCGTGACCGGCTCGCCGAGGTAGTCTTCGGCCGTCTTCTTCATCTTGCGCAGCACTTCCGCCGAGATCTGCGGCGGCGCGAGCTTTTCGTCGCGCACTTCGACCCAGGCGTCGCCATTGTTCGCCTTGATGATCTTGTAGGGCATCAGGCCGATGTCCTTTTGCACTTCCTTCTCTTCGAAGCGGCGGCCGATCAGGCGCTTCACGGCGAACAGCGTGTTCTTCGGGTTGGTGACCGACTGACGCTTCGCCGGCGCGCCGACGAGAATCTCGCCGTCGTCCATGTAGGCGATGATCGACGGCGTGGTCCGTGCACCTTCCGAGTTCTCGATCACCTTGACCTGATTGCCTTCCATCAGCGCCACGCACGAGTTCGTGGTGCCGAGGTCGATACCGATGATTTTGCCCATTTTTCCGTAATCTCCTAACTTTGATCGCGCTTAGCGAAACGGCGCCCCTTCGGCTTCTCCGCCCCGCTCAATTTCAACCTGCACCCAACATGAGTGCCGTCGCATCGTTTTCAAGTCCCTGAAAGCGTTGCGGTCTTTGTTTTTTATTTGGCCTGGGCGACGGTCACGAGCGCCGGACGCAGCACGCGATCCGCGATCACATAACCCTTTTGCAGCACCGCCACGACCGTGTTCGGCTCCTGCTCCGAGGGCACCATCGAGATGGCCTGGTGCTGATGCGGATCGAATTTTTGGCCGATCGGATTGATCGCCAGCACGCGCCCTTTTTCCATCGCGCTCGTGAGCTGACGCAGTGTCAGTTCCACGCCTTCGCGCAGCTTCGTGGCATCGCCCGAGACGTCCGCGAGCGCAGCCTCGAGGCTGTCGAGCACGGGCAGCAGATGTTCCGCGAAGCCTTCGATCGCGAATTTGCGCGCCTTCGAGACGTCTTCGGCGGCGCGGCGGCGCACGTTTTCCGTTTCCGCCTTCGCACGCAGGAATTCTTCGGAAAGTTCGGCAACCTTCGCCTGCGCTTCGGCCAGCGCGGCATCGGCCGGCTTTGCGCCGGAAGGCTCGGCGGCGCCTTGCGCCGCGACGTTCTCGGCCGCCGGCTGTGCGGCCGCTTCGGGCGCCGGTTGCTGGTTGGCCGGATTGTCTTGCGTATGTTCCATGTCGCTGAAAGTCGTCCAAAAAGTAGATCAAAGCGGCGCCGAGGCGCCCGAGGGCCGGCGCGAGAAAATCGCGCGTACCCGCCCGCATTGCGACCTGCAGCCGGCCTGTGCGCCCGGTGTTGCAGCTACGCAACGACGCGACGGTTCGCTCGACGCCGCGCATCGACGCCGCAAATGGGGGCGCCGATGCACATTTCAAGCCCTGCTCGGGAAGCATCGCACGCGCCGGCGGGGGGCCGCCAACGCGCTCGTGCACCGCAACGGCGCACGGCGCTGCGAGGCGTCCGGCGCGCGGAAACGAACGGTAACACGGGTTACGGTGCGCGACCGAGCGCGAGATTGAGCGCCATTATGGTTTGCCCTAAACTGCTTTCAAGCATGCCGCACTGCCGCAACCGCGCGTCGGATGCCTGCCTTTCTCAAGCTTCACCGCCTGCATTGCCCGTGTCCGTGCCGTCTTCCCAGGAGGGGAGTACCGTGAAACTGACCCTAGCTATCGCAGTGGTCGCGCTGGTACTCGTTGCGGGAACCACGACCATCTGCATGTCCGGTGCCGTCAACGACGAGACGACGGAGTACGGCGGCGTGCACGCGACGATCGAGCAGTTCGTCAATCCTCAGCCGTTCAAGCCCCGCCACCTGAAAATTTGTCGATGACGCGCCGGTCGCGTTTTGTCGGGCGCCCCTGCAACGCCTCTGCCGGTTCGCGGAACGTCTTGCGGCGCTCGGCCTCGGCGGCGCGCTTGGCCTGACTCTCCGGCGTTTCCGCATAGAGCGTCTGCGCCATGCTGGCCGGGCCGCGCACCTCGCAGATACCGAGCACCCGTACGCTCCAGATCACGCGCTCGATGTCGACCTCGACCAGATCGCCCACGCGCACGTCCTTCGCGGGCTTCACGACGGCGCCGCCGATACGCACGCGCGCACGCTCGACGGCGTCGGCCGCGAGCGAGCGCGTCTTGAAGAAGCGCGCAGCCCAAAGCCACTTGTCGATGCGCATGCGCGCGCCCGGTTCGGTCGAAATTTTCTCTTTCATAAGCTAGAGGCCAGCAGAAATCAGGCCGGCATCGGGGCGCTCGACGGCGCACGCGCCGGCCAGCCTTGCAGCTGCTCGGCAACGATCTCGCCGAGCGCCGCGATAAAGGCCGGCGACGCGTTCAGGCACGGAATCCGGTGAAACACCTGGCCGCCCGCGCCGAGGAACGCATCGCGCACCTCGATGCCGATTTCTTCGATCGTCTCGAGGCAGTCGGCCGTGAACCCGGGGCAGAAAACGTCGACCCGGCGCACGCCG
>CBJMQH010000494.1:0-4128 GCA_966431825.1 uncultured Trinickia sp. | reverse complement strand
GCGCAGTTGCCGGCACACGTCGAGGGCATCCGCGCTGTCGGCGGTCGCATCCAGTAAGACGAGGTCGGGCGAAGCGGTGCGCAGCGCAGAGAGGCAGGCGTGCATGTCCCGCAACGAGGAAACGGTGAATCCGCTTTTGCGCAGCGATTGAATGGCTTTGCTCAAGGCGTCGGCGCCACGCGTCACGACGAGCATAGCGGCATTTTTTGGCCAATCGTTGTGTCTCATTTCGACCCTGGGGTGAGAGCGGAAGCTGTCGCTCTAGACCGACACCCGTACACTAAGGCAACAGACAAATGACGCGCACCGAAACCGGGCGGCGGAAAGGATGATTTTGTTGTAGGGCAATTCTGCTTGGCGCGGGGGTGAGCTATCCCTAGATAAATTTAAGAAAATCCTTACCCCGGCACCCCTATTCCCAATCGGCCGCGTATCCGTAAACATGAGGGGGGGCTCGGGCGATCAGACCTGCGAAGCACCTCGGTTCTCCGAGGCATCCTAACGAGAATTCAATTGATGATGGCGCAATCACCCGGCTTCAGGCGTACCTTTTGGTCCGTCGCCGAGCGTATCGACCGTTTGCCTTACTTTGTCGCCATCCGTCGCGGGCTGGCCTTGCCGTTGCCGCTTCTTCTGATCGGCGCGCTCGCGCTGATCGCCCGGTTTCCGTCCGCTGCCGCGCCGCACGGCGTGCTGGCTGAAGCGTTGGGCTCCTCGCGGCTCGACCGCTGTCTCGACGACCTCGTGGCCGCCACGTTCGGGATCGGATCGCTGGTGGCGCTTTACGGGTTTACCGATGCGCTCGCCGGCATCTACAACCGCCGGCTCGGACAACGCATCATCAATCCACAAGTGGCCGTCGTCGTCGTCACCGGCTGCTTTTTCATGTTGATGGCGCCCGCGCGCGAGCATTCGTTTCAGGCGTCGCTCTCGCTCGGCCATGGGCTGTTCGGCGCGCTGATCGTCGCGTCGCTCGGCGGCAGCCTTTTTTCACGCCTTTGCCGTGTACGCGCACTGCGCACGCCGTTCTCGAACCTCAGTAACGATCCGATCGTCGGCGACGTTCTTGCGGCCACGCCGGCGGCCGTACTGACGATCCTTACGTTTGTCTTGCTCAAGGCGGGGTGGGTCAATTGGTATGGGCCGGAACTGCTCGAAGCAGCGGTGGGGCGCTTGAGCGAGCGGCTGCCGGACTTTTCCAATAACCTGGGCTTCGGACTAGGCTATGAAACGGCCTCGCAGTTGCTGTGGCTGCTTGGCATTCATGGGCCGAACGCGCTCTATGTCGTTCAGCAAAACGTACTGATGCCGGCAGAAAACGCAAACGCGATGGCCCTTGCAAGCGGCGGCCACCCGCAATTCGTGTTCACTTATGCGTTCTTTTCCGCGTTCGCACGAATGGGCGGCTCGGGCGGTACGCTGAGCCTCGTCTTTGCGCTGCTGCTCGTGAGCCGTACGGTTCGGGGCCGCAAGCTCGCCGTATTCACGATGTTGCCGGCGTTGTTCAACATCAACGAGCCGCTTTTGTTCGGGTTGCCGATCGTACTGAACCCGATCTACGTCATCCCTTTCATTCTGGCGCCGCTCGTGCAGATCCTGATCGCTTATTTGGCGATCGTGATGCACATCATGCCTTACACGGCTTACAGCATCGCGTGGCCGACGCCGGCAATCTATAGCGGCTATGCCGCGACGGGCTCGTTGGTCGGGGCGCTTGTCCAGGTGTTCTGTCTCGTTGCCGGCACGCTGATCTACGTTCCGTTCGTGCGGATCGCCGAACAAATTGCCGAAAAGCGCGGCCAGCGGCTGCTTGGGTCGCTCCTGAGCGTGGCCGAGTCACCCGAAACGAGCTTGCACGCCAAGCGCTGCCTCGATCTGCCGGGAGACGAGGGCCGGTTGGCCGTTGCGCTTGCAAGCGACCTCGCGGACGCGATCAAAACGCAGAAACAGATTTTCCTCGAGTTCCAGCCGCAGGTGGACGTTCGAACGGGGTGTGCTTTTGGCGTCGAAGCGCTGTTGCGCTGGCAGCACCCGTCTCTTGGACGGGTCGCCCCGCCGATTGCGGTGGCGATTGCCGACGATGTGGGGCAAACGGACCGCCTGGGCCTTCACATTCTGTCGCTCGCATGCCGGCAGCGCAGCGTCTGGGCCGACGTGCTTCCGGCAGACTTCGTGATCGCGGTGAACTTGTCGCCGCGTCAGTTGAAGGACCCGCATTTCTATCGAAACGTGCTGGATATCCTGCAGCGCGAACATCTGCATCCGTCGTTGCTGGAGCTCGAAATCACCGAATCGATGATGTTGGTGCCGGACGTCAATACCATCGACAACTTGAGGCGGTTGCGCGAAGTGGGCGTCAAAGTGGCGCTCGACGACTTCGGGATGGGCCATACCTCGCTGCATTACCTGCGCGAATTGCCGCTCGATACGGTCAAGCTCGATCGGTCTCTGGCAGATGTGACCCCTGGCAGCGTCAACGAGCATATCGTCAAGAGCATTGCGGATCTGAGCCGCACGCTCAACCTTTCGCTGGTGGTCGAGGGGGTCGAAAGCGAGGGGCAACTCAGCTGCCTTGCGGCAATCGGCTGCAAGCGGTTCCAAGGCTATTTTTTCAGTCGCCCGCTAACCGCGCCCGCGTGCCTGGATTTCCTGCTTCAGGCGAATCGGGCGCGGCGATTCGCAGCGTAGCGCGCGAACGTAGCCAAGTCTTTCAACAGTAAGTGGAATAGCAATGTCGGCGGAAGTCAGTCACACCCTCGCATCTCGCGCCCTGCGGCTCGCGGCGCTTCGCATTGCGGCTGTTTCCATCTGCGCAGGCGCTGTGTCGTATTACGTCAATCACGCCGTCCTCGAGCGTGCGGTTCGTACGCAGCTCGAACTATCGACGCAGCAGGTGTTGCAGCGCGAAGCACTGCCGTTTCGCGAAGTTCAGGATCTGGAACGAAACTTCCTGACGGAGTTTCATCGGCTCGACGCCATGCCGCAAGCGAGGGCGTCGTTCGTGCGCGACTTCGATGCCATCTTCTATCGGCATGCAGACGGTTCGTACACGCAGCGCCCGGGGCTTTTCGAAGGCGGGGCTTTGCCCGACGGGCGCCGATTTCCCGGTATGTCGGCGACGTACGCGCCCGAGATCGCTCCCAACGACGATGTGAAGGAGCGGTTTGCGCTTTCTTACCTGCTCTCCTACCAGTTCGGTATGGCGACCAAGGGGCGGTTCTTCAACTTCTACGGCGTCGTGCCGGAAAAAGGCTTTCCGATCTTTCAGGCGGCCGATATTGCAAAGGTGTTCACGTATGAGGGGCCCGATGCATTGAAGCTCGAGACTTTCGAGTTCTATTCGCGCGGGTTCAGTGAAAAGAAGAGCGAGACGCTGTTCACGCGCATTTATTGGGATCCGTCGAACGTAGCCTGGATGACGACGATCGCGACACCCGATGCGCCCGATGCTTCGGGCAAGCACCGGATCATGGCCTGTGTCGACGTGTTGCTCGATGATTTGATGAAGCGCACGGCGAAGCCGGCCATGCCCGGTGCGCGCAGCACGATCTTTGCGACCGACGCCGGCGGCACGTTGATCTTCGACGGCGAGCACGCCGATGCGATCAAGCGCAGCGAGGGGCAAGCCTCGATCGTCTCGCTCGCTCTTGCCGGGTATCGGCCGCTGCTCGACGCAAGCCGCCGCCTGGCGCCCGGTGCGGTGGCGCTTGTCGACAGCGGCAATGAGATCGCGGCCGTGGGACGCATGCCGGAGACGCCTTGGGTGCTGGCCGTCCACTACCCGAAAGCGGCCATGCGACCGGCCATTTTCACGAACCTTGCCATCGTGATTGCCGTGGGGCTCGCCACGTTGCTGCTCGAGATCTTCATCCTTCGTTCGATTCTGCAAAAGCAGGTCGCCGAGCCGCTCCGGCGCTTGATGGCCGCCACGCGCTCGATCGGCGCCGCTGATTCGGCCGCGAGCCTCGACGATCTGCCGACGTCGGCGGGGGGAGAAATCGGCGAGTTGGCGCGCGATTTCTCGCGCATGGCCACGCGCGTGCAGAGTACGCAGCAAGCGCTTGAGGGCAAGGTGAGCGCTGGCACGAGCGGGCGCAAAGTGCTCAATCGACCACTCGTCGCAACCAG
>CBJMQH010000493.1:0-4140 GCA_966431825.1 uncultured Trinickia sp. | reverse complement strand
ATCGCCGCGCCGCCTCGGCATCGAGCCTTACTTCCGGAAAGGTGGAAAGCAATGCATCGACGGGACGCAGCCGCGCGTCCCGCCCAGCGGGTTCCAATTGAGCGAGCGTGTCGAGCGTCACCGCGTGTTCGAGCGTGAGTGCCCCGACGCCCGTTCGGCGCAGCATAACGAGGTGTGCGCCGCAGCCGAACGCTTCGCCGATATCCTCGGCCAGCGTGCGTACGTACGTACCCTTGCTGCAAGTCACGCGAAACGTGACGTCGGGCCAGGCCAGATGCAGGATCGCCAGGTCGTGGATGACGACATGGCGCCCCTCACGCTCGACGGTCTCGCCCGCGCGCGCGTATTCGTAGAGCGGCTTGCCGTCGCGCTTGAGTGCCGAATACATGGGCGGTATCTGAACGATCTCGCCGCGAAACCGGGCGCAGACCGCTTCGAGGCCGGCAGGGTCGGCCACGACGGGCCGCGTCTCGACGGCTTGGCCTTCGGCATCGCCCGTCGTGGTGCGGATACCGAGGCGCATGGTCGCCTCATAGGTCTTGTCCGCGTCAAGCAAATCCTGCGAGAACTTCGTCGCCTCGCCGAAGCACAACGGCAGCAGCCCCGACGCAAGCGGGTCGAGCGTACCGGTATGCCCGGCCTTTTTTGCCTGATAGAGCCGCTTCGCGGCCATTAGCGCGTCGTTGCTGGACAGGCCGACGGGCTTGTCGAGCAGCAGCACGCCGTCGAGCAAGCGCCGCGGAACGCGCGGTCGTTGTGCAGGGTTCATCGGAGCGGATAGGCGAAAGTCTTATATCGCGTTCGGGGCTGTTCGTCAGTCGTCCTTCGCGCGCGTCGCGTTTGCCTCGTCGATGAGACGCGACATCGCGACAGCCTTCTCGATCGTCTTGTCGTAATGGAAGTGCAGCGTCGGCACGGTGTGGATATGCAGGCGCTTGAAGAGCAGATTGTGCAGATGACCGGCCGCGTGATTGAGCGCGGTCTGCGTCGCATCCGGCTCGCCCGTGAGCGTCGTGAAGTAGACCTTCGCGTGCGCGTAGTCGGGCGTGAGCTCGACGCTCTGGATCGTGACGAGCCCGATGCGCGGGTCCTTGACCTCACGCATGATGAGCTCGGACAGATCGCGCTGAATCTGATCGGCGATCTGCACATTGCGGTTCGGAGAACTGCGTTTTTTCGACATGGTGAACCCGTAATGCGATGAGGGCGGTGCGCTCACGCGCACGACCCCGATGAGACTGCACGCTTTGCGCCGCCACAAAAACAACGGGCGGAGCCGGCGCTCGCGCCCGCTCCGCCCCCCGAGCCGCACGCGTGCAGTTACAGCGTACGCGCGACTTCCGTCACTTCGAAGACTTCGAACTGGTCGCCTTCGACGATGTCGTTGAAGTTCTTGATCGACATACCGCACTCGAAGCCTTGCTTGACTTCCTTCACGTCGTCCTTGAAGCGCTTCAGCGAATCGAGTTCGCCCGTGTGGATGACGACGTTGTTGCGCAGCACGCGCACCGACGACGAACGCTTGACGAAACCGTCGGTCACCATACAGCCTGCCACGGCGCCGACCTTCGGCACACGGAACACCTGGCGCACCTCGACCATGCCCGTCACGACCTCGCGCTTCTCCGGCGACAGCATGCCCGACATCGCGGCCTTCACCTCATCCACAGCGTCATAGATGATGTTGTAGTAACGAATATCGATGCCGTTCGATTCGGCCAGTTTGCGCGCCTGTGCGTCAGCACGCGTGTTGAAGCCGATGATGACCGCCTTCGATGCCGTTGCCAGGTTGACGTCGTTTTCGCTGATGCCGCCCACCGCGCTGTGCACGATCTGCACGCGAACTTCGTCCGTGGACAACTTCTGCAGCGCCTGCACCAGGGCTTCCTGCGAACCTTGCACGTCTGCCTTGACGATAAGCGGCAGGTTCTTGACCTCGCCCTCGCCCATCTGCTCCAGCATGCTTTCGAGCTTCGCGGCCTGTTGCTTCGCCAGCTTGACGTCGCGGAACTTGCCCTGACGGAACAAGGCGATTTCGCGCGCCTTGCGCTCGTCTTGCAGCACCATGACTTCTTCGCCGGCTGCCGGCACTTCCGACAGACCCTGAATTTCGACCGGAATCGACGGACCCGCCGACTTCGTCGCCTTGCCCGTCTCATCGAGCATGGCACGGACGCGGCCGTAGGCGCTGCCCGCCAGCACGACGTCGCCACGCGTGAGCGTCCCCGACTGAACCAGCACGGTTGCCACAGGACCCTTACCCTTGTCGAGCTTCGCTTCGATCACGATGCCCTTCGCCGCCGCCTCGACCGGTGCGGTCAACTCGAGCACTTCGGCCTGCAACAGCACGTTCTCGAGCAGATCGTCGATACCGGTACCCGTCTTCGCCGACACCGGCACGAACGGCGAATCGCCACCGTACTCTTCCGGCACGACACCCTCGGCCACGAGTTCCTGCTTCACGCGCTCGGGGTTCGCCTCGGGCTTGTCGATCTTGTTGATCGCCACGACGATCGGCACGCCACCCGCCTTCGCGTGGGCAATCGCTTCCTTCGTCTGCGGCATCACGCCGTCGTCGGCCGCCACCACCAGAATGACGATGTCGGTTGCCTTCGCACCGCGCGCACGCATGGCCGTAAAGGCCTCGTGACCCGGCGTATCGAGGAACGTGATCACGCCGCGCGGCGTATCGACGTGGTATGCGCCGATGTGCTGCGTAATCCCGCCCGCTTCGCCTGCCGCCACCTTCGCACGGCGGATGTAGTCGAGCAGCGAGGTCTTGCCGTGGTCGACGTGACCCATGACCGTGACGACCGGCGGACGCGGCAACGCTTCCGCATCGCTCGCTTCGCCTTCGACCAGCAGCGCTTCCGGATCGTCGAGCTTGGCCGCCACCGCGTGGTGACCGAGCTCCTCGACGATGATCATCGCCGTTTCCTGATCGAGCATCTGGTTGATCGTCACCATCTGGCCAAGCTTCATCATGACCTTGATGACTTCGGACGCCTTCACCGACATCTTGTGTGCGAGGTCGGCGACCGTGATCGTCTCCGGCACGTGCACTTCGCGCACGATCGGCTCGGTCGGGGCCTGGAACGACGAACCCTGATCCTGGTGCTTGCCGCGGCCCTTCGGACCACCGCGCCAGCCGCGGTCCACGCCGCCGCTCGAATCGCCACGCGTCTTGATGCCGCGGCGCTTGGCCGCGTCGTCCTGCCAGCCGCCTTTGCCGCCTTGCTTCTTCTTGTCAGCCGAAGGTGCCGTCGTCGACGGCGCGGCAGCCGGTGCCGGTGCGCCAGGCTTGCGCGCAGCAGCGGGACGCGCCGCTTCGCCTGCCGGACGTGCCGGCTTGTGCAGCGTACCCTTGGCCTCGGCAGCCTTCGCCGCTTCCGCCGGCTTCGCTGCAGGCGCCGGCTCCGGCGCCTTCACGACAGCCTTGCGCGGCGTGTTCATCATCTCGCGGATCGCGCGCGCTTCGGCCTCGGCCTTCTCGCGGCGCTTGCGGATCTCTTCCTGTTCGAGGCGCGCCTTCTCAGCGGCTTCGCGCGCTGCATCCTCGGCCTTCTTCGCTGCCTCGCGCTGCGCCGCACGCTCAGCAGCCGCACGGTCGTCGTCTACCACGACGCGCTCCGCCTGCTCGCGCGCAGCGGCTTCGGCGTGCTTGGCAGCCGCTTCTTCCTCGGCACGGCGACGCTCGGCTTCGGCCGCCGCTTCGCGGGCCTGACGCTCGGCCTCTTCGCGTTCGAGGCGCTCCTGGCGCTCCTTGAGCTCCTGGGCCTGCTGGGCGAGCAACTCCGCTTCACGGCGCGCTTCTTCCTCGCGCCGCTGCAACTCGGCCTTCTCGGCTTCTGCCGCAGCCGCCTGCGCGCTCGCTTCGCCTGCACCTGCGCCTGCCTCGGCACCTTCGTCGCGCTTCACAAAAACACGCTTCTTGCGCACTTCGACCTGAATGGTGCGAGCCTTGCCCGTCGCGTCGGATTGCTTGATCTCCGACGTGTGCCGGCGGGTCAGCGTGATCTTGCGCTTGTCCGTATCGGCCGAGCCGTGCGACTTGCGCAAGTGGTCGAGCAGGCGCGCCTTGTCCGATTCCGACAGGGCATCGTCCTCACTCGCTTTCTGCACACCGGCCGCCTGGAGCTG
>CBJMQH010000492.1:0-4158 GCA_966431825.1 uncultured Trinickia sp. | reverse complement strand
CGTTCGGGTTGACCGCAATATGCCCATCGAATTGGGGCGGATATCATTTCAGGCTTTGCCCGGTGGGCCACAAGTCGCGCCGGTGCGCCAATAACGAGAGACATTCCCATCAGGAGGTTCGTTTTGACGAGTCCAATCGAGCATGAAGGCCTGAAACGCGGCTTAAAAAACCGCCACATCCAATTGATCGCGCTAGGCGGCGCAATCGGCACCGGCCTGTTTCTCGGCTCGGCGAGCGTCCTCAAAGCGGCCGGGCCATCGATGATCCTCGGTTATGCGATCGGCGGCATCATCGCTTTCCTCATCATGCGACAGCTCGGCGAAATGGTCGCGCAGGAACCCGTCGCTGGTTCCTTCAGCCACTTCGCCTACAAGTATTGGGGCGATTTCCCGGGCTTTCTCTCGGGCTGGAATTACTGGGTTCTCTACGTACTCGTCAGCATGGCCGAATTGACGGCGGTGGGCACCTATGTTCACTTCTGGTGGCCGGCGGTGCCGACCTGGGTGTCGGCCCTCGTTTGCTTCGCCGCCATCAATGCGATCAACCTGGCCAACGTGAAAGCCTACGGCGAAGTCGAATTCTGGTTTGCGATCATCAAGGTCGTGGCCGTCATCGGCATGATTTTGTTCGGTGGTTACCTGCTCGTGAGCGGCCACGGCGGCTCGCAAGCATCGATCACGAATCTCTGGGCGCATGGCGGCTTCTTTGCGCACGGCTTCAAGGGCCTCGTCATGACGCTCGCCGTCATCATGTTCTCGTTCGGCGGCCTCGAACTCATCGGTATCACCGCCGCTGAAGCCGATAACCCGCGTCGTACGATTCCGAAGGCGGTCAACCAGGTCATCTATCGTATTCTGATCTTCTACATCGGTTCGCTCGTCATTCTGCTGTCCCTGCACCCGTGGAACGAGGTCGCGCAAGGCGGCAGCCCCTTCGTCATGATCTTCTCGCAGATCGGCGAAGGGCTCACCGCCAACATCCTCAACCTCGTGGTGCTGACGGCCGCGCTGTCTGTCTATAACAGCGGCGTCTATGCGAACAGCCGCATGCTCTATGGTCTCGCCGAACAGGGCAATGCACCGCGTTCGCTGCTCAAAGTCGATCGTCGCGGCGTGCCCTACGTTGCGATCGGCTTGTCCGCACTCGCCACGTTCGCCTGCGTCATCATCGATTACCTGATTCCGGCAGAAGCGCTCGACATCCTGATGGCGTTGGTCGTTGCAGCACTTGTCATCAACTGGGCCCTGATCAGCCTCACGCATTTGAAGGCGCGTCGAGCGATGGTGCGAGATGGGCAGCAACTTGTATTCAAGTCGATTGCGTTCCCGTTCGCAAACTGGCTCTGCCTCGCTTTCATGGCGATGATCCTTGGGATTCTCGCCATGACGCCAGGGTTGTCCGTCTCGGTGTGGCTCGTGCCCGCCTGGCTCGTCGTGATGTGGCTCGGCTACCTCGCTAAGCGTCGTTCGGTTGCCGCGCCCGGTGGTACGGCCAGCCCTGCAGGGCGCCGAGCCTGAGCGGGCAGGACTTGATCGAAGGTCGGCGCAAGCGCACCGTCCGGCGTAAGCGCTGCATTTTCGGCATTGCGGTTTGTGGGAGGGCGGCAGATCGGCCGTGCCTATCGGCCGTTCCTGTTACGCCGGCGGTTGATCCACGTTTCAGCGCATTAGGCCGTGTAGCACCAGGCTCGGCCGCGTCGCGCGCGGGCGTCACCCGCGTTTGCGGCGCGGTGTCGCGGAAGCTCGCGGCAGTGCAGGGCGGCGACGGCGCGGGCCCCCGCTCGGCGTTGGTCGAACCGCTTCCGCTGCGCTGCCGATAGCGTCGGCGAACCGCTGTAGCGCGGCAAGCGACCCGCATACGCTGTGGTAAGTCTCGTTGCCGATGCGCGCATCGAGCAGCACCAGCAGCCCGGCTCGCGTCGCGAGATCGATGATGTTCATGGCCTGCCTCCCGGACCGGCGCGCGGCATCGGCGTTTTGCGAAGCCGGCTGCCGTCCGATTTCCGGTTTCGATCGCGCCGTGCGCAACAAGCGCATCGAAATGGCGATCGAACTGGCTCGCGACGAACGTGCAGCCGGCACCCCGTTTCGCTTTTTCTTATTCCATGCGTCCGTCATTTGCATTCACGCCCAGGACATATTCGAATTCGCGAATGCTGCCGCGTTTCCAGGTCCATTTTCTTGCGTGAGTGCGTCCGGCGAATGTGCGCTGCCGTACCGGCCATCGCTTTCCGCTTCACTGTTATCCGCCTTGACGTGCATTTCCCCCCGCGCCGCTCCCGCTCGGCGCCCCCGCGCTTTTCCAGCGTACCGCTTTCGTCGATCCCTTCGGCAGCTCGGGTGTCGATTCAAGCAAGGTATGACGAATTCTAGGCGCCGCCTTTCAGTGCGGCAACCGTTGTGACATTAACGGATTCCCTTAAACGTATACGCGCCGCGCGTTTTCCAGCTCAGGGTTCCCGATATTGGGATTTTGGCCGGCGGGTCTAATTTCGTTGCAATTGGGCGTTTTCCGCTACTGGTATTTCTATCGCTGCCGATGCCGCTGCGAAACGTAGATCCCCACCCATTTGTCCTTACGCCGGCGCGCGTGCCGTGTCGGGCCGCCGTGGGGCCCCGCCACGGCAGTAGGCGCCGAACTCAGGCCGATCTGCGGCGCTTCACGGGCCGCATCGGTAGACGGCGGAACCGTTCGCGCTTGTGCTCTTCTTCGAAGTGCGCCTGCGAGGGCTTCACAAGGTCGCTGCGCGAGACGATCCCAGACAGACGCAACGATTCCCGATCCGTCACGACGGGGATGCGCTCGAGCCCGTGCACGGCCAGCCGCGCGGCAACGAGCCGGCAGGTTTCGTCGGCAAGCGCCACGGGGGTCGAACGGCCGGATAGTGCCTCGCCGATCGGCGTGTCGGGGGGCAGGCCGCTCTCGCCCTGCGACAAAGCCGAGAGCGTCGCGCGGTCGGCCACGGCGATGAGACGTTCGCCGCGCACGACGGGATAGGCGCGATGCGTCTGCGTGGTGCCGAAGAACGTGGCCAGCGCTTCGCGCAGCGGCAAGGCCGCATCGATCGTTTCGACATTGCGCGTCATCACCTCGTCCACAAAATGCCGCTCGAGCGGATCGACGCCGTATTCGCGGTAGATGTGATAGCCGCGCCGCGCGATCTTTTCCGTCATGATCGAGCGCCGCATCACGATCGTGGCGAAGCCGTGGGCGACGAGGGTCGCGGCGAGCAGCGGCAGGAAGGCGTTGGCATCGTGTGTCAGACCGAACGCGAATACGATCGCGGTCAGCGGGGCGCCGAGCGTTGCACCGAGCGTCGCGGCCATCGTCACGAGGGGCCACAGCGCGGGCTCGCTGCCGGGCAGCACGTGTGCGAGCACGGTACCGAGCCCGGCGCCGAGCATCAGCAGCGGGGCGAGCACGCCGCCCGAGGTGCCGGAGCCGAGCGCGACGACCCACACGATCGCTTTGACGACGAGGATGCCCAGTGCGACCTTGAGCGCCAGATGCTGGTGCAGCAGATCGCCGATCACGTCGTACCCGACGCCCAGTACGCGCGGCTCCAAAAAGCCGCCGAGGCCGACCACGAGCCCGCCGATCGCGGGCCACCACATCCAGTGCAGCGGCAGTTCGCCGAACAGGTCTTCCATCTTGTACAGCGCGATCGACAATCCGCATGCGAGCGCGCCGGCCGCCAGGCCCGCGATCACACACGAGACCAGCGAGATCATGTTGGGCGGCGCGGTTTCGAGCGGGAACAGCGCGCCGGTGCCAAACCAGGCGGCGCGTGCGAAACCCGCAACGGCACAGGCCAGCGCGACAGGCAGGAAGCTGCGCGGACGCCACTCGAACAGCAGCAGTTCGACGGCGAGCAGCACCGCTGCCACGGGCGTGCCGAAGACAGCTGTCATCCCCGCCGCCGCGCCGGCAACGAGCAGCGTCTTGCGTTCGGCAGACGTGACTTTCACACATTGGGCCAGCAACGAGCCGAGCGCGCCGCCCGTCATGATGATAGGACCTTCTGCGCCGAACGGACCGCCGCTGCCGATCACGATGCCGGACGAGAGCGGTTTGAGCACGGCGACCTTCGGCGACATCTTGCTCTTGCCGAACAGGATGGCTTCGATGGCCTCGGGGATGCCGTGGCCGCGGATCTT
>CBJMQH010000491.1:0-4180 GCA_966431825.1 uncultured Trinickia sp. | reverse complement strand
TGTCCTCGAACATGTGGATGAAGCCGTGCAGCTCGCGCAGGATGTCGTTCGGCAGATGGCGCGAGGTGCGCGTTTCGCCGTACAGGAAGATCGGGATGTCCGCGTTGCGGCGGCGCACCTCGCTCACGAACGCGCGCAGCTCGATAATCGCGGTCGCGATCTCGGGCAACTCGCCGTCGGGGCCCGTTTCGCCGAGCATGAGTTCGTCGTCGTCGAGCGAGAGGATGAAGCACGACGCGCGGCTCGACTGCTGGGCGAACGAGGTGAGATCGCCATAGCTCGTCAGGCCGAGCACTTCCACGCCTTCACCTTCGATCGCTTCCGCGAGCGCTCGGATACCGGAACCCGAGATGTTCTCGGAGCGAAAGTCTTCGTCGATGATGACGACGGGGAAACGAAACTTCATGGAATGATTCTCCAAAAAGCAAGGACCGCCGGCAGGGTCACCCCTTGAACCTGGCGGTCGCTCTCAAGAAACGCGAAGGCCGCGCCGCGCGCGTACGAAACGAGAGTCGCAAAACCTGACAATGTCCACGCGCTATGCGTCGGCCGTATGACAGTGGCTCGACGACGCTCAGGTCTTCGGCAGCGTGACGCCACGTTGCCCCTGGTACTTCCCGCCGCGATCGGCGTACGACACGTCGCAGACTTCGTCGCTTTCGAAGAAGAGCACCTGCGCGACGCCTTCGTTCGCGTAGATCTTCGCCGGCAGCGGCGTGGTGTTCGAAAACTCGAGCGTCACGTAGCCCTCCCATTCGGGCTCGAACGGCGTCACGTTGACGATGATGCCGCAGCGCGCATAGGTCGACTTGCCGAGGCACACCGTCAGCACGTTGCGCGGAATCCGGAAGTACTCGACCGTGCGCGCGAGCGCGAACGAATTGGGCGGAATGATACAGACGTCGCCCTTGAAGTCGACAAACGATTTTTCGTCGAAGTTCTTCGGATCGACGATCGTCGAGTTGATGTTCGTGAAGATCTTGAATTCGTCGGCACACCGAATATCGTAGCCGTAGCTCGACGTCCCGTAGCTCACGAGCTTGCGGCCGTCTTCGGCATAGCGGACCTGATCGGGCACGAACGGCTCGATCATCTTGTGTTCGTCGGCCATCCGCCGGATCCACTTATCGGATTTGATCGTCATAAAGGGACGCTAAAAGAGTGACTGCCGGGGTGCTGCACACCGCCGGGCCGATTACTGTTTGATAAGCCCGCAGCCGAGCGCAGCCGTGCTGCGGCCCGGCAGGCCCGCGTCGCGTGCATCGTGTGCCAGCACCACGGAGCGGCCGACCACCGAGCGTACGCCGTCGAGCGAGACATCGGTCGCGACGATGAAGCCGGTCGCCACGCCGGTGGCGTCGGCATGCAGATTGCCGAGTTCGCCCGCGCGCCGCATGCCGCCCGTCGCGCGTTCCGACGGCGTCGAGAAGATCGCACCGGCGCTCGATGCATCGGCCGCATTGCAGTCGCCGCGCTCGTGGATTTCGAGCGCATGGTCGCTGCTCGGCGGCAAACCGACGAAGTTGTACGTGACTTGCACCCCGTCCGAACGTTCGATGAACGTGACCGTACCGCGCGCCGTGTTGCCTGCCGTGGGCCTCAGCTGCGCGTCGGCACGCTTCTCGTGCGGGCCGAAGAGGGTCGAGCAACCACCGAGCGCAAGGCTCGCTACGCCGATGAGGCCGGCGAGCGCCAAGACGCCCAGGCGATACGCGTTCCGTCCGTCGGTGCTCGGTTTCATGCATTCCTCACGCCGGCCGGTTGCGCCCCGTGCGCTCCCTGAAGCCGTGCGAAGCCGACATGATACCGCGACGCGCGCGCGCGGCGAGCCCGCAAACGCTGCGAGCCCTGCGCTCGCGCGGCTTACCCGGGAACGAAGGCCGGCGTTTGGCAAGCTCAGGTGTTCTGGACGACGATGGTCGGGAACTTCGCGCTCATGTCGCGCGAGCGCTCGGCGATATGGATCGCCACCTTGCGCGCGATGGCCCGATAGGCCTGCGCGACGGGCCCCTGCGGATCGGCCACGACGCTCGGGTGGCCGCCGTCGGCCTGCTCGCGGATCGACATGTCGAGCGGCAGGCTGCCGAGCACGTCGACGCCGTATTCCTGCGACATGCGCTGCGCGCCGCCCGCCCCGAAGATGTGCTCGGCATGGCCGCAGTTCGAACAGACGTGGATGCTCATGTTCTCGACGATCCCGAGGATCGGAATGCCGACCTTCTCGAACATCTTCAACCCTTTTTTCGCATCGATGAGTGCGATGTCCTGCGGCGTCGTGACGATCACTGCGCCCGTCACCGGCACGCGCTGCGCGAGCGTGAGTTGAATGTCGCCCGTGCCCGGCGGCATGTCGACGATCAGGTAGTCGAGGTCTTGCCAGTTCGTCTGGCGCAGCAGTTGCTCGAGCGCCGAGGTCACCATCGGACCGCGCCAGACCATCGGGTTGTCCTGATCGACGAGAAACCCGATCGAATTGGCCTGCACGCCGTGGCCGACGAGCGGGTTCATCGATTGCCCGTCCGGCGATTCGGGACGCGCCGTGATGCCGAGCATCATCGGCAGCGACGGGCCGTAGATGTCGGCGTCGAGAATGCCGACCGAGGCGCCTTCGCTCGCGAGCGCGAGCGCAAGATTGACGGCCGTCGTGCTCTTGCCCACGCCGCCCTTGCCCGATGCGACGGCCACGATGTTCTTGACGTTCGGCAGCAGCTTGACGCCGCGCTGCACCGTATGCGCGGCGATCGACTGCGTCAGCGTGAGCGCGGCGCGCTCGACACCCGGCACCTGGAGCAACGCGGCCTCGACGAGCGCCCGCAACGCATCGAATTGGCTTTTCGCGAGGTAGCCGAGCACGATCTCGGCGCTCACCGTGCCGCCTTCGACGGCAACGTGCTTCACGCCGTTACCGGCCGCGAACGGCCGGCCGGTGTTGGGGTCCGTGACGGCCGCGAGTGCGGCGTCGACCAAGGCCCGATCAATGCTCATCGTAACGACTCCGGGAAAAACGGTTTGCGTCCGCGATGCGCGCCGGGGGCACCCAGCCGCGCCTGCGACACGGAAACAATTGAAAAAAAATGTTGCTCGGCTTGCCAAATGCCGACCGGCCGGGCAATTTGCCGCAGCAGCGCACTGGTGGCGGCCGCATCGCGGCTCACAGGCGCTATTGTAGTGGGTGCGGGGCAAGGTCGCTCTCTCGCGGCGTCGTTCGCCGGAATCGACCTTTTCCACTACGGCGGCCTCGCGCCGTGCGTGTGCGCCGAGCGGGCATGCACGGTGGGCGCCGCCCTCAACGTCGTTAATTGAGAGGAAGAACATGAACGCAAAAATCGTCTCCCGTTTGACCGTCGTCGCGCTGTCAGGCGCCCTCATTGCCGGGTGCGCGACGCAACAGCAAAACAACGCAGCTGTCGGCACGGGCGTGGGCGCCGGTGTAGGCGCCGGGCTCGGTGCCTTGCTCGGCGGCGGCAAGGGCGCAGCGATCGGCGCGGGCGTCGGCGCCGTGGCGGGCGGCATCACCGGCTACAACTGGCAGGCGATCCGCAACAAGCTCTCGGGCGCGACGCGCGGCACGGGCACGCAGATCACCGAACAACCCGACGGCTCGCTCAAGATGAACATCCCGAGCTCGGTCACGTTCGACACGAACAGCTACGCGGTCAAGCCGTCGTTCGCCGGCGTGCTCGGACAGGTCGCGCAAACGTTGAACCAGAACCCCGAGGTGATCGCTCAGGTCGTGGGTCACACCGACAGCACGGGCAATCCGAACTACAACCAGACGCTCTCGGTCAACCGGGCACAGAGTGTTGTCAACACGCTCATCCAGGACGGCGTCGCGCCGCAGCGGCTCAGCGCGTCGGGCATGGGCGCGAGCCAGCCGATCGCCGACAACAACACCGAAGCCGGACGGGCCGCGAACCGCCGCGTCGAGATCTACCTGCGCGCAACGGCACAACACGCCCAGTAACCGGCGTGCACGCCACGGGGGGCGGCGGTGCGCCCCCCAAGCGGGGCGAAGGGCAAGAGGACCCGAGCGGGCGACAGGCGCCTCAGGGCCAAGCGGGGCGCGAGGAGGCCGGGATGGCCTTCCTGCACGATCTGCACGACCTGCACGATCCGCACAGGCCGCGCAGATACAGCGGCGACCGGCCCCGGCCGCCGCCCGTGAACTTTTCGAAAAATT
>CBJMQH010000490.1:0-4191 GCA_966431825.1 uncultured Trinickia sp. | reverse complement strand
CGTATGCTTGCCCGCGAAGAGCCGGTTCAAATCGTCGTCGTGATAGCGCACCCCGGCACGCATCGCCTCGATGTTGCCGAGCACGACGAGCAGGCGGCATGCGAGCGGCAATGCGCCGGCGGCCACATCGGCAACGAGTTGCGAGAGCAATTCGATGGGCGCCGTCTCATCGCCGTGCACGCCGGCAGAAACGACCACGCTCGGCGGCATCGCAGGCTGGGATGCGGCGCCGTTCGCGACCGGTGCAAACTCGAGAACGCCATCGTCGAGCCACGCATACCGCACCTGCCCGCCCGCCCCGCAGACACCGGCCGCCTCACGGCTCACAGGGGCGCCGCCCGAAAGCGTGAAGGCCAAAAAGTCGCGCAGGAGCGCCGGCCTGTCGCGCTCAGCGCTGGAAGTCATAGAGGGACCCGAGACCGAGGATCTGCGTCAGTTCGTCGAGCGCAGTACGCGATTCGTCGATGAGCCGCGGGTCGGCCAGATCGGCCGGCGCCAGCCGATCGCGGTAGTGCTTGCCGATCCACGCGTCGAGCTTCCCGAACAACGTGTCGTTCATCCAGACACCCGGCGCCACAGCCTGCTGCTCTGCATCCGTCAGCACCACACGCAACCGCAGGCACGCCGGGCCGCCGCCGTTCTTCATACTTTCGCGCAGGTCGAAGACGAGCACTTCGCCGATCGGCCCCGACCCGGCAGCCAGATCGGCGAGGTAAGCGGCAACGCGCGGGTTCTCGCTGCATTCCTGCGGCACGACGAGCACATTGCCGCCTTCGGGCCGGGCAAGCAACTGGCTGTTGAAGAGGTAAGACGAGACGGCATCGGATACGCTCACGCGTGCATCGGGCACCTCGATCACCTCGAAGTTGGCACCGAGCCCCGCGAGTTGCGTGCGCAAGCGGTCATACACCGCCTTCTGGTCGACGAACGCACGCTCATGACAGAACAGCGTCTCGCGATTGCCAACGGCGATCACGTCGTTGTGAAACACGCCCGCATCGATGACGTCCGGGCTTTGCTGTGCATAGACGGTAGCCGCTTCGTCGAGCCCGTGGCGCTGCGCCACCGCACGGCTCGCCTCGAACGTCTGCCGCGCCGGATACCGCACGGGCTCGGGCCCGCGGCGATATTCGCTGCGACCGTAGACGAAGAACTCGACGCCGCGCGCACCGTACGCCGAGCAAAAACGCGTGTGATTGGCCGCCCCTTCATCGCCGAGCGCCGGCGTGCCCGGCAGCGCCTCGTGCACGGCGAAGCGCTTCTCGTCCGCGAAGATCGCGGCGAGCGTGCGGCGCGTCGCTTCGTGCTCGATCGCGCGATGGAGCTTGCTTGTGAGGTTCGCAGGCGTGAAGTGCAAGCGGCCGTCGTGCGTGTCGGCCGACGGGCTCACCGTCGCGGCATTGGCCGTCCACATGGCCGAAGCCGAGCTCGCGGCCGCGAGCAATTCCGGCGCGTCCTTGGCCGCGCGCTCGATCACGCGTGCATCGTTGCCCGAGAAACCGAGCTCCCGCAAAAGCCGCACCGAAGGCCGCTCCTGCGGCGGCAGCACGCCCTGCAAAAAGCCGAGATCGGCGAGCCGCTTCATCTTGCGCAGCCCTTGACGCGCGGCCGCGAGCGGATTGGCGATCGATTTCTCGTTCGTCTGCGACGCCACGTTGCCGAACGACAGCCCGGCGTAGTTGTGCGTCGGACCTACGAGTCCGTCGAAATTGGCTTCCCGTGCTTGCATCGTCGATCCTCCCCGTCGGTTCTTAGAATTGAAGGCCCGGCGAAACGCTCGCGGGCATCTGCAGTTGCGCGCTCTCGACCGAGGCCATCGGATAAGCGCAGTAGTCGGCCGCGTAGTAGGCGCTCGGCCGATGGTTGCCCGAGCGGCCCGTTCCCCCGAACGGAGCGGCCGAAGACACGCCGTTCGTCGGCCTGTTCCAGTTGACGATGCCCGCGCGAATCGTGCGATGAAACCGCGTCCAGGCGGCTTCGTCGTCGGCCAGCAGCCCGGCCGACAGGCCGTACGCCGTGTCGTTCGCGCGCGCGATCGCTTCGTCGAACGTGCCGTACCGCACGATCTGAGCAAGCGGCCCGAAATGCTCTTCGTCGGGCAGCGCCTGCACATCGCTCACGTCGAGGATCGCCGGGCTCACGAATCCGAGTTCCGGGTCCCGCTGCGTCATGGTCAGCACCGGCTTCGCCCCGGCTTCGATCAAGCGCGCCTGCGCGGCCACGAGCCGCGATGCGGCCCGTGCCGAAATCACGGCGCCCATGAACGGCTGCGGCTCGTCGTCGTAGCGACCATACGCGATCCGCCCGCTCACTTCGGCAAAGCGCGCAAGGAACCGGTCGCCGAACGCGCCCGCCGGCACGAAGATCCGACGTGCACAGGTGCAGCGCTGCCCGGCCGACAGAAAGGCCGACTGAATCGTGTGATGAACGGCGGCGTCGAGATCGGCCACTTCGGCCACGACGAGCGGATTGTTCCCGCCCATCTCCAGCGCCAGCACGATCTCGGGCCGGCCGCCGAACTGCTTGTGCAGCAACGTGCCCGTATCGGAGCTGCCCGTGAAGAAGAGCCCATCGATCTGCCGATGCTGGGCGAGCGCGACACCCGTGTCCTTTTCGCCCTGCACGAGGTTCAGCACGCCGGCGGGCAGCCCCGCCTCGCGCCAGATCTGGACCGTCGCGCGCGCGACGTCGGGGGCCAGCTCCGACGGCTTGAAGACGACGGTGTTACCCGCGATCAGCGACGGCACGATGTGGCCGTTCGGCAAATGCCCCGGGAAGTTATACGGCCCGAATACCGCCACCACACCATGCGCACGGTGCCGCAGCACGGCCACGCCGTCTGCCATCGGCAAGCGTTTCTCGCCGGTGCGCTCGTGGTAGGCCGTAATCGAAATATCGACCTTTGCGGCCATCGCGGCGACTTCGGTGCGCGCCTCCCAAAGCGGCTTGCCCGTCTCGCGGCCGATCGTGTGAGCCAGCGCTTCCTTGTGCTCGGTCAACAGCGCCGCAAAGCGACGCACGATCTCGCAACGCGCCTCGATCGGCCGGGCCGACCAATCGGCGAACGCGCGGCGTGCGCTCATGACCGCATCGTCGACATCGGCCTGCGACGCACTGGCGCCCTCCCAGACGACTTGACCCGTGCCGGGATTGTGCGAGGCGAAGCGCGGCCCGCGACCCGCCCGCCACGCTCCGTCGACGAACAATTCGTGGCCTGTCTGTGCCGGGCCGTGCGACACCGCATCGCGCCGGCTGTCGGCGCTCACGCCTTCAGCGTGAAGAGATTGCTGGGTAACCATATCCGATGAACTCATCCCTGTTTCGGTTTCTTGATCGCGAGCACCCGTACGGCATCGCCATCGCGGACGTTGAGCGCCGCTGCGTCGTCGGGCGAAAGGCGCATCACGCCCTCTTTGACCGTGCCTTCGGCCACCCCCACGCGGAAGTCGCCCATCGAGGTGTTCGAAACGAGCGAGGCGACCGCCGCATCGGCAGCGCCCTGCGTCGCGCCGGCATCGATCACCACGGGCACGACGACGCTCTCGCGCATCGTGCGCAAATCGTTGATATGGCATTCGAGCACGGGCCCCGCATCGAAAATGTCGACGTGGTTCTGATAGCGCAGCCCCTCGGCCTCGAGCATCTTGCGTGCGGGCGCCGTATCGCGGTGCGTACGACCGATGCAGTCCTGCGCCTCCTGCGGCAACAAGTCGGCGTACACGGGGTAGCGCGGCATCAGCTCGGCCAGGAACGACTTACGCCCATGCGCGCTCAAATAGTCGGCCGCATTGAAATCGATTTGATAGAAGTGCGAACCGACGGCCCGCCAAAACGGCGACGTGCCGTCCGCATCGAAGTGGCCGCGCAACTCCGCGCACAGCCGCTCCGGAAAACGATCGCGAAACTGCGCGATGAACATGAAGCGCGAGCGCGAGAGCAGCCCGCCTACCCCATGCGCCCGGTAGCGCGGCGACAGAAACAGCGAACAGACTTCGGCGTAACCGGTGAGGTCATGCGAGATGTTGAGCAGCGACATCTTCGTCCAGACGCCGAGCTCCTGGCTCGCGTGCACGACCGTGCTCACGCGGTAGTTGTAGAACGGCTGTTCGAGGCCGACCTGCGACTCGATCCCGCATACGCCCGCGATGTCGCCCGTCTTCGATTCTTCCATCACGAAGAAGTAGCCTGCCT
>CBJMQH010000489.1:0-4197 GCA_966431825.1 uncultured Trinickia sp. | reverse complement strand
CGAGAACCGCGCGCGCGGCTCGCGCTGCGTTGCCGCTGGTTGGGGTTGCAGTTCGATCTCGTTGCGCATCGCGGGCGACAGGTGCTTGAGCCCTTCGGCGAGCAGGGCGACCACGACATGCTCGTCTTTGCGCGCGGCAAAGCATAGCGGCACCGACGCCGGTAGCGGGACCGAATGCAACGAGCCGAGCGCCAATGCCCCGAGCATGCCCGCGTTGACATCCTGGATGCCGACGAATGCGTCGGCATGCCCCGAAGCAACGGCGTCGAGCGCGTCGTCGGCGTCTTCCACCTCGATGAAGCGACCGTCGGGCAGCCAGCTCCTGATCGCCTCACCGCCGAGGCTCCCATTCGTCACGACGATGCGCCACGAGCCGAGCGCTGCGATGTCGGTGGGGGCGGCACGCTCACGCGGCAGGACGATACCGGCCTGCTGCACCACGTACGGTGGCGACAGCCAGATCGCCGGATTCGACGGCGTGCTGTCGCATCCGATCGGCATGACGTCGATTTCATCGTTCTGGAGCGCGCTCAGCCCGGCATCGCGGCCCGGCACGGCCTGAAACGTGAGCGCGATGCTGCGCGGGTCGGCGATCGCATGCAGCACGCTAGGGGTGAGCCCCTGGCGTACGCCCCAGCTGTCGACGTAGTCGAGCACGCTCGCGTCGTTTTGATAAGTGCCGATGCGCAGGACGGCTTGCGCGCCGCGCGCGGGCGCTGCCGCCACCGCGATGGCCACGAAAGTCGCGAGGGCGACGAATGCGACGGAGGTCGCGTGTGCGACGGCCGATGCGACGACGGCAACGATTGCACGCTCGAATGGCGTACGAGACGAGCGCGACCTGTCGGGGAACGTTGCGCGGGGCACGGGGGGCTCAGTAGCGAAACTTCTCTTTGAGAAACAGCGCGAGTCCGAGGTCGTCGGCGACATTGAGCTTGCGCATCGCGCTGCGCTTGTGAGTGCTGACGGTCTTTTTGCTGCGGCGCAGGCGCACGGCGGTCTGGGTGACCGAGAGGCCCTCGGCGATGTAGCGGAGAATTTCGATTTCGGCTGCCGAAAGTGCGTCCTGGCGCGCATTCGGCACGAAGGGCTGGATGGCGGTACCGCGCCCCACGAAGTATTTACGCGGCGTGGCGACGACTTGTCGAATCGCGTCGGCAATCAACGGCAACGGCGTGGTTTTTTCGAGGAAGGCATTCGCACCCGCCCGATAGCAGACGCACTCCCCTTCCTCTGCGCGTGCGGCCGAGAGCACGACGATGGCGATCGCCGGGGCATGCAGACGCAGCCGCCTGATGAAGGCCGCGCCGTCGAGGCGATCGTCTGGCAGGTAGAAATCGACGAGTGCCACGTCGAACGACTCGCGATCGAGGGCGCAAAAGAGGTCGTCGACTTGCGTTACGTTGGCGCGCAGGTCGAAGTCGCCGTGGTCGCGCAGGTAGGTGGCAACACCGAGCGAGACGATCGGATGATCGTCCAATAGGGCAATGCGAATGCGATGCTTGGGGCGGGACAACAATAAGATCTTGCGGGAACTCATGCGCTTACATCCTTGCGATTGCCGTTGGTTGCACATCGCCGATTTTGCATTGCGCTCGACAATCACATTGCATAGCACGGGCGATCGCAATCAATCGCTCGATTGAGAAATATCGGATATATCCCATATTTTTTGCCTCAGGTAATTGAGAAAACTCCGAAATCGGCCCCGGGCGGGCGAAGAATCGTCTGATTCGCCCGCCGAGGCGCAATGCCTGAGACGGAACGACGATGGGGCGCCCGATTCTAGCCCATGCGGATCGCACGAACAACGGGGCTCGCCATGAATCGCGATATCCCTCAACCGTCATATTCAGCAATGAGGTAAATCGGTCCTATTTTTCACAGAAAATAATAAACCTGATGAATTTTGGATTAGTCGCATATTATCTTTCGGCGAATGAGTTTATGCGGAATCGCGATCGATGCGATATGGAGGTCGGCTGCAGGCGCTGAGCGCGTTGACGGCTTATGGCCTTCTGATGCGCGCCAACGCAGGATGGATTCCTGTTAGCGCCGAAATGGCGTTTGCCGCGCGACGGCTGGAAAGGAGCGGACGATGGGCGATACGACGAAGCCGCGGCGTGCCGAACTGGAGAAGACCAAAAGACAGCCGGCGGAGCTTGCATGCCGCACGCCGCCGGGCCGATTGCTGTCGACGAACCGCGAAACCGATGTTGAACCGATCAGCGGCCGGCCCGGGATACGCCCGAGGTCTACGCGTGGAGGGACGATGCGGTCGGGCGCTGATTGAGGCGGGCGGCGCATTTTGTTGCGCAGCGTTTCATTCCCACTGCGCGACGCCGCCGTGACGCGAGCATGTTCCCGAATGGTGGCGGCTGAAGCTGTATGTCCCGTCGGCACATTTCGCCGACGCGCCGGCCGGTGCGGTGCCGTTCCTTGTCTTAGCCGGAGAGTGCACGTCTTGGCCTGACTTGTTGGTGTAGTGCCGATGCGAGGTCAGTTCGGCCTCGTTCGGCTGAGTCCAGGCGCTTGAGGATGTGCGTGCGTAGACGGTCGAAGCACCGAGGGCGATCGCCAATACCGCGACACCCGAATACCCCAGCTGGCTTAGACTCGGCTTAGTCATCTTTGGCCCCACGAGAATCCGAATTTCGCGCCATAACCGTTGTCGGCTCTACGTATGAGCCGGTTTGTCCGAGTCGCATGCCCCCCTCTCGATGCCCCCATTCCCATAAAGCAGAAATCAGGAACGGAATCTGGAATTGAGGAGGTGCCGGCTCGGTGCGGAGACGGCGGAACGAGTTCAGCTCGACCGATACTTGTGGACGCATCGATATCACCAAGCCGCCCGAGATCATCTTGCATTCTTCGTTTTCGGACACGACAGGTCTCCTTAAGGTAGAAATCCCGCGACGCGGCAAAGAGCGCTGCGATAGATTATGCCAAAGCGGAAAATAACTTACTAACCTCGCCTACACTGCCTCGGTTATGTACCTTTCGATCAGCTTTTCGCGCAACCGCGCCATCTCGATCAATATCGACGCAGCGGTCTCGCCCAGCTCTTCGAGCGAGCGATTGAGCTCGGCGTCGCGGCTGCGGTTCAACCGATAGATCGCGTCGTGCCGACGTTTCTCGTCGCGAAGTTCGCCGACTGTCAACGACGGGTCCAGACCTGCGCATCGCGCCCAAACCTGCAAACGCCGATACTCGATCGCGTGGAAGCGGCGCTCGCGCGCGTTTTCGATCTTGACCACGTTATTCGGATAGCGCCCACGGCGCCGCGAGTCGCCGACTTGCGCGCCGACGAACGCGGGATGTGAAATCAGGTCGCCGTCCCGCATTTCCGCCCTCGTCGTCTTGCGCCCCGATTCGCCCGCGCATCTCCGCTGTCTCGCGCATCCGCAGTCCTAGCTCGTCGATGTAACGGCCGATGATTTCGAGCCCATCGAGCAACGCGATGTGCGCCGAATGGCCAAGAGGCTCGGCGCCGCTGCACGCCGGCTCTCCCAAGCTGTTGCGGACGACACGAGAAATGGTTGTGATCGCGTTCGCGGCCCGGCCGATATCCGCAACCGCGTCGGCGGAAACGTGGAACGCCGCGGGATCGTCGGAATTTGACCAGCAGTCTTGCGTAAGCGCACCGTGGAAATACGGGGCGCTGTAATCGGGCGTGGAAGGCTGCTCTGAAGTGGCAGACGTGTTCATTTGGCACTCCTACGTTTGGTAGAAGCCTGCCGCCGCTGCTAAACGGGTGGGCAGGCACATGGCAGGGTTAGCAGACCGGAACGTAGGCGCCGGCAGGCGCGAGCGCCTCCCCACCATGGCCCGCCCATAAACTGGGCATATACATGGATGACGGACGAAAAAATACCGCCTTGAGGCGGTTCGTCCGCCTACGCTTCTCGGGCTGCTAAACCCGGCCGCTGTTGTCTCACTCGTTCCCAGGGAATTCTACTGGCCTTGCAAGCGACGAGAAGATATTGGCTATATCTAAGTAATTGAGCTTCCCCTCGGCAACATCGACCATAATCTCTTCGAGCGCCTGAGTTCTCGCTACCTCATATCCTTCGATAAAGAGATAGGTGAGCGCCGACACGAGGGCGGTCCTTTTATTTGCATCGGAGAACGCATGGCCGCGAGGAGCTAAAGTCGGAAGTGGTGTACGGGGGATCTGAGGCGGGGAATTGAAGGCGG
>CBJMQH010000488.1:0-4198 GCA_966431825.1 uncultured Trinickia sp. | reverse complement strand
GACTTCGAGGAGAAGCGCAATGCTGTCCGATATCGGAATAAGCGTGGACGTGTCCCGCCAAGCCCATGGCGCATACGTGCAGCCGGTCATTGGCGGTATTCCTTACCACAGATTCAGAGAATCCTTACCAGGCATTATTTGCAGACGCAATCGTCGGACAATATGCCGGCAGAAGGCTGTTCACGAGCATTCGAACAATGAGTCGGCAGCCCCACGCGGAGAGGTCGACCGATGGCCGGGTTATCCCCAATTTTTGTTGGCAAGGCTGTGGACAACCCGCGAGGACGCGCGCTAAGTCCTTGACGCACAAGCATTGCCTACGCGCGATGCGATCCTCGGCACACGCGTGCACGCCAGCGGCCCCTCACCGGCAGGCCCGCCGTCTGCGTCGGACTGCCGACTATCGGGAAAACGCACATTGAAGCGATTGCGCATAATGCGCAGAATCGCGTAGTCAAACCGATCTCGACGCGCTCGCGCCGAGCGTTTCGCCCGCCGGCATCGCTGCTCGGCGCGCCGGACATCTCGGTTCGGCTATCTCTCGCGTTCTCCGGCGGCGCAAGTACCCGTCATCGCGCCGCCCCCGGTCTCGCCAAGTTCGAAAGCAAACGCAACGCTGCAACCGCAACACGGAATCTGCCGTTCCTGCGCCATGCGGCGCACGCGCGTCGCCGCATCGCGTCAGGGTCTTCGCCGCCAAGGATGCCTCGCATCCCCAACCCTGTATGGAGACTCAGATGAGAGCTTGTCCGATCGCCGTACCGCATCGAGCGATAGCGCTTGGTGCCGCGATCTTGTGTATCGTCTCGGCGCCGCTCGCCCACGCCGACGACTTCGATAACGGCTCGAACGACTTGCCACGCTTCGTCGCCCCGGGCAGCCTCAAAACGGTAACCTACGATGGCGTGACCGACGATCTGCTGACCGCGGGCCTCGGCAAAACCGGCCTTGCAGGCCCCGCACCCACCGTCGCCGACCCCAAGAGCCCGACGGCCGCGGAACTGCGGCGGCTCGCGATCTGGTCGAACTACCGTGCGCTCGTCGACATGACCGCGAACGGCGGCTACGGCCGCTACTGGGGGCCGAATATCGATCTGAACGGCAACGACTCGCTCGGCGAAGGCAAGATCGCCGGGACGGAATACCTCGCCTATGCCGACGACGGCAGCGGCCGACAAAACGTCACCTTGCTCGTTCAGGTGCCGACGACGTTCGACCCGTCGCATCCCTGCATCGTCACGGCGACCTCATCGGGCTCGCGGGGCGTCTACGGCGCGATCTCGGCCGCGGGCGAATGGGGACTCAAGCGCGGCTGTGCGGTCGCGTACAACGACAAAGGCTCGGGCAACGGCGCCGAAGAGTTGATGACGACGCGCGTCACGTTGATGGACGGGACAGTGCAGCCTGCGGCCGCAGCAGGTCGAGCAAGCCTCTTCACCGCGCGTGTGCCGGCCGCGGCACTGGCGGCCTACAACCAGGCGTTCCCGAATCGGTACGCCTTCAAACACGCCCATTCGCAGCAGAACCCCGAGCAAGACTGGGGCGCAGACACGTTGCGTGCGGTGCGGTTTGCCTACTGGGTGCTGAACCGCCAGTTCGCAGCGCCCGCTGGCGAACACGAACACCACGCGCACAGGCCGCGCTATGCACCCGGTGCGATCACGACGATCGCGGCCTCGGTCAGCAACGGCGGCGGTGCGGCGCTCGCAGCCGCCGAGCAGGATACGAGAGGCTGGATCACGGCCGTGGTGGTCGGGGAACCGCAGGTCAATGTCCGGCTGCCCGAGCATGCGCGCGTCATCGAAGGCGGTCATCGCATTGCCGAAGCGGGCAAGCCCCTCGCCGACTACATGACGCTCGCGAACTTGCTCGAACCTTGCGCCGCGCTCGCGCAAGCGGCAGCCGGTGCGCCGTATTTGACCGCCCTCCCGACCGCGATCACTACGTCGATCCGGCAGGCACGCTGCACTTCGTTGGCCGCCGCCGGCTACATTGCCGGGGCCGATCTGCAGACCCAGGCCAATGATGCGTTGGCGCGCCTGCATGCGGCCGGCTACGAAGCCGATTCGGATCTGCTGCAGGCGCCGATGTGGGATTCGCAGGCGGTGCCGGCCGTCGCCGTCACCTATGCGAACGCGTACACGCGCTCGAGCGTGCTCGACAATCTGTGCGGCTTCAGCTTCGGTACGACGAACCCGGCCACGGGCGCAGCGGGCTTCCCGCCTGCCGTTTCACCGATGTTCACTGTGTTCGGACTCGGCAACGGCGTGCCGCCGACCAACGGTATCAGCCTCGTCTACAACCCCGTGCCGGCAGGCGGCGCCGATCACCGCTTTGCCACACCGGACGGCAGCTTTGCAGGGGCAACGTGTTTGCGCTCGCTGTGGACCGAGCGCGATCCGCGCATGGTCGCCAGCGTGCGCGCGATCCGTCTCGATGGCGATCTGCACGGCAAGCCCGCGATCATCGTACAAGGTCGCAGCGACGCGCTCGTCCCCGTCAATCACGCCTCGCGCGCTTATCTGGCCGCGAACAGCGCACGTGAAGGTTCGCACAGCCAATTGTCGTTCTACGAGATCATGAACGGGCAGCATTTCGACGCCTTCCTCGGCGTACCGGGATTCGATACGCGCTTCATCCCGGTCCACTACTACAACCTGCAGGCGCTCGACCTCATGTGGAATCACCTGAAGAACGGCACGCCCCTGCCGCCTTCGCAAGTCGTGCGAACCGTGCCCCGCGGCGGCACGCCCGGTGCCGCACCGGCACTGGGTGCCGGCAACTTGCCGGCCATTGCCGCCAACCCGGGCGCCAACGCCATTCAGGCTAGTCACGGCATCGTGAACGTGCCGCAATAGCAGGCCGATAGCAGACTGGTTTGATCAACCAGTCTGCATAAGACGACCCAAACGACACAGGCCGGACATCGCCGGCCTGTTTGCTTCTGCCTGAGGCATCCCGCTTACTTCGCGGCGCTTGCCTCGCACTTCTTCAGGAACGAGGACTTCGCCGCGCCGGCGAGTGCCTTGCCGTTCTTGTCGACCGCCTTGGACTCGCACATAGTCGCAGCCGATGCGTGCTTGGCATCTGCCTGGCACTTCTTCATGAACGACGACTTCGCTGCACCTGCGAGCGGCTTGCCGTTCTTGCCCACGGCCTTCGCTTCGCAATCGCCGCCCGATGCGGCTGCCGGTGCAGCCATCGCCTTGCCCGAAGCCGCCACCGGCGCGGACGCCTGGGCGTGTGCCATGCCCACCGCAAACATGCTGACCACTGCCGCTGCCACAAATTTCTTGAACATGATCGCCCCTCCTGGATGGCGTGAAGCCCGATGCTTCATTTCCGTTAACGGCGCCAGCGCATTCCGGTTGACGCAGGCCCCGCTACAAACCGGTTCGTGGACGCCGGACCCGGGAGAGCAATCCCATTGCACCGCCATCGACCGCCAGCAAGACGAACGCGCAAGCGGTCAGCGCCGCGCAAGCACCGAATGCGGCCCGATAACCGAGTGCCCCGACGAGCGTGCCCGACAAGACGCCGGCCAGAATCGACCCGACCCGCGACGCATTGAAAAAAAGCGCCGTGGCCGCACCGGTGCGCCCCGGCATCAGATCCTGGATGTAGGTCATGCCGAGACACGACGTAATGGCGACGACCGCTGCACTCAGCAGTTGCATCGGCACAACGAAGCGCGCATCGAACGCGCAGCTAAGCAGCACGAAATAAAGGGCGTGCACGAGCGCGGCCCCAGTCAACCAGCGCGGCTTGCTGAGCCGGGACGACTTTGCCCCGAGCCAAAGCATCATCGGAATCTCGAGAAACGCGCCTGTGCCGAGCGCGGCCGAGACCATCAGACGCGACCCGTGCAGGCCATGCACGATGAATAGCGGCAGGACGATCATCGTCGCGTTCGCCGCCAGGCCGATCAAGCCTAGCGCAATCAAGGCGCGGACGATGGCGGCCAAGGCCTGCCGCGCTTGCGCCGGTTCGCTCTGGAGGGGCGGCAGCGGCTCCCCCCGCGCTTTATCCGGCGCAAGGCTCGCTGCGTCGTCGCCCGGGTCGCCTATTTCGCCCTGCTTGCTGCGATGGCCGCCATGCGCGGGCTCGGGGATGCGCATGACGATTACGGCGCTCAGCGCGAAACTGCCGGCCGCAAAAGCAAACAGTCCCAAGAAGGCAGTCTGCGCGAGAATCAAGG
>CBJMQH010000487.1:0-4203 GCA_966431825.1 uncultured Trinickia sp. | reverse complement strand
GATAGAGATCGAGGCTCAGATTCAGGACGGGCAGACACGCCTGCGCGGCGATAGCAACGATCATCCGGTCGGAGAGCTCGAGCTCGTGTGCCGTCGAGAACGACTTCTGGGCAATGAACAAGCTTGCCATCTCGCGCAGGCGGGCGAGGTCGGCGGGGGCGAGGTGCGCTAGAAACGGCAGCGCCTCCAGCGTGGCCTGCCAGAGCGCGTCGTCGATCGGATGGCTGCGCAGCGCGCGTTCGCGCCGCCGTGCGCCGAGCCAGCGGGTCAGTTTGGTCAGCATTGCATCGGCCGGGTGGGTCTCCAAAGCACTACGGCACCGCGAAAAGGCGGTGCCGTAGCGAAAAGCGTTGCTTCCAAATGCGCTGACGGCGCTTAGCCGCCGCGGCGCATCAGATCGAAGAACTCGGAGTTGCCCTTCGTCTGGCGGATCTTGTCGAGCAGAAATTCCATGGCTTCGACTTCGTCCATGTCGTGGATGAACTTGCGCAGCACCCAGATCTTTTGAAGGATCTCGGGCTTGATCAGAAGTTCTTCGCGACGCGTGCCCGACTTGTTCAGGTTGATCGACGGGTAGACGCGCTTCTCGGCGAGGCGCCGCTCGAGGTGCACTTCCATGTTGCCCGTGCCCTTGAACTCTTCGTAGATCACGTCGTCCATCCGGCTGCCCGTTTCGATCAGGGCCGTGCCGATGATCGTCAGCGAGCCGCCTTCTTCGATGTTGCGCGCGGCGCCGAAGAAGCGCTTCGGACGCTGCAGCGCGTTAGCGTCGACACCGCCCGTCAGCACCTTGCCCGATGCAGGGATCACGGTGTTGTAGGCGCGGGCGAGACGCGTGATCGAGTCGAGCAGAATCACGACGTCGTGCTTCATTTCGACGAGACGCTTGGCCTTTTCGATGACCATTTCGGCGACTTGCACGTGGCGCGTTGCCGGTTCGTCGAACGTCGAGGCGATGACTTCGCCGGCCACCGAGCGCTGCATTTCGGTCACTTCTTCGGGGCGCTCGTCGATCAGCAGGACGAACAGAATCACATCGGGGTGGTTCTGTTTGATCGCATGGGCGATGTGCTGAAGCATGACCGTCTTGCCCGACTTGGGCGAAGCGACGAGCAGGCCGCGCTGGCCTTTGCCGATCGGGGCGATCATATCGATGATGCGGCCCGTCACGTTCTCTTCACCGCGCATTTCGCGCTCGAGCAGGAGCGGCTTGTTCGGGTGGAGCGGCGTGAGGTTCTCGAACATGATCTTATGTTTCGAGGCCTCGGGCGGCTGACCATTGACCTTGTCGACCTTCACGAGCGCGAAGTAGCGTTCGCCGTCTTTCGGCGTACGGACTTCGCCTTCGATCGTATCGCCCGTGTGCAGATTGAAGCGGCGGATCTGCGACGGGGAAATATAGATGTCGTCGGTGCTCGCGAGATACGACATTTCCGGCGAGCGCAGGAAGCCGAAGCCGTCGGGCAGCACTTCGAGCGTGCCGTCGCCGAAAATGGTCTCGCCGGTTTTGGCGCGCTTCTTCAGGATGGCGAACATCAGTTCCTGCTTGCGCAGCCGGTTCGCGCTTTCGATCTCGAGGCCATTCGCCATCTCGATCAATTGAGACACGTGCAGAGACTTAAGCTCGGATAAATGCATACGGAGATCCCGCCGGGGAGAAGATGGGACGAAAAGAAATGTGGGAGGAGAGTTGAGCGGAACCGCTCAGGGACTTATACGTCTTGAAGTCTTATGATTCTAGCATAGCATACGCCAAGGCCGGTCCGGATCGGCGCGAGGGCATGATGCCGGGCTTGTTGTCCAGTCACAACAGGCCCGGCATTACCGGTCACAGATGGCTGTCGAGGAAAGCCGTCAGTTGCGACTTCGACAGTGCGCCCACTTTCTGAGCGGCCACTGCGCCGTTCTTGAACAGGATCAGCGTCGGGATGCCGCGCACGCCGAACTTGGCAGGCGTGCTTTGGTTCTCATCGACATTGATCTTGGCGATTTGCAGGCGATCGCCGTAGTCCTTTGCGACTTCGTCGAGAATCGGCGCAATCATCTTGCACGGGCCGCACCACTCGGCCCAGAAGTCGACGAGGACGGGCTTATCGGATTTGACGACGTCCAGTTCGAACGATGCGTCGCTGATGTGTTTGATTTGTTCGCTCATGTATAAAAACCTCTTCGGGTACGAGGCCCGGTCCTGATTGCCCGCCACGATACACCAAAACCCGCGCGTTCGATCGAACGGGAAGCGCTATGCGCGACGCGCTCGTGTTGCCACGCGGGGCGCAAACCGATAGACGCTGACGGACATGCCGGGACGACGTGCGGGATTGCGGCCGGTCAGGCGGGTCATCTGTTTGCCATATTAGCTGAAATTGCTATGTGCCGTGCGCGACCGATAGCCCGGCACTGCGCTATCGCTCCCAGGCGACGAGGAGGCGGAGCATACCGTTGGTCCGACGGTTTTGCCGACCCGGTACGAATAGGAGTCATAGGAGTCGCGCTTGGTCGCGCGCGGTGATAGAATACGCCGTGACGGGCCTCCTCGCATGGAGGGGCGGTCAACCTGGTCAGGTCGGGAACGAAGCAGCCACAGCCGTTTTCCACCAGTGCCGAGGGTCGGGCTCGTCACCTCGAACATTCTCGATGAAAGGACGCCTTTCGCCAGGAGCGTGTCCGAATGAGTCGGCATCGCATCTCCGGCGGCTGCGCGCCTCCATCTGATTCAAGTCCAATAGGGAACGGGTTTCCGCTTTCGCGAACCCGTCATCGCTGACCCCCCGCGTATCCGATCCTGTCTTGCAGCGCGCGAACAATACCAACATGCGTCGGTGGCTTCCTTTCTCGGGCAGCAGTGTGCTCGCGAAGCCGCAGGCAATGGTCATTGCGGGCGCGACGATCGCGCTTTTCATGATTGGTATCTGCGCGTTTGTGCTGTCGCAGGCCCGAGTAGACGCGAAGGCGCGCGCGATCGAAACTTCGCGCAACCTTGCGCTCCTTGCCGAGCGCGATATCGAGCGCAATTTCGAGCTGTATGCACTCTCGTTGCAGGCCGTCGTCGATGGCGTGAACAATCCCGAGATCATGGCCGCTTCGCCGCGGGTGCGCAGCGATGCATTGTTCGATCGTGCCGCGAGCGCAACGTATCTCGGTGCGATGCTCGTGCTCGATGCGCAAGGCGACATCGTCCTCGACTCGGCGAATACGGTGCCAAGGAAGGGCAACTTCGCCGATCGCGATTATTTCAAGGTCCATCGCGACAATCCGCAAGTCGGGTTGTACATCAGCGATCCTTACTTGTCGCGTCTGCGCAGCGACTCGCCGAGCATTGCGCTCAGTCGTCGCATTTCGGGGCCCGACGGTCGATTTGCCGGCGTGGTCGTCGTTGCCGTCGACCTCGACTACTTCCGCAAGCTGTTCAGTGCGCTTTCGCTCGGCCCACATGGATCGGTGGCGCTGATTGCGCGAGACGGCTCGATGATCATGCGCCAACCCTACGACCCGAAGATCATCGGCCGCAATATCCGCAACGCCAGCACGTTTCGCCATTTCGTTTCGGTGCCTGAAGGCAGCTATTCGGATGTCGGGTCGATCGACGGCGTGCGCCGGCTCTACTACTTCAAAAACCTCCCGCATCTGCCGTTCATCATCATGGTGGCCGAGGCGCACTCGGACATCTACGCGGCGTGGTGGCGCCGCACGTTCGTCATCGGCGCGATGATGGCAGCGTTCGCCGTGATTTTGGTGTTGCTGTCGATGGCGCTGTCGGCGCAATTGCGACGCCGGATGCGCGCCGAGTCGGAACTCGCCTTGCTCGCACGCACGGACGGCCTCACGGGGCTGAACAACCGCCGCACGCTGGGTGAAATCCTCGATCAGGAATGGCGGCGTGCCAAACGCAACCGCAGCGTCTTTTCGTTGTTGTTCGTCGATATCGATAGGTTCAAGGCATACAACGACACCTATGGCCACCAGGCCGGCGACGATGCGCTCGCCGCCGTTGCGCGGTGCATCGGCGAAAGCATCCGCCGCCCGGCGGACAGCGCCGCGCGATACGGCGGCGAAGAGTTCATCGTCGTGCTTCCCGATACGCCGCCCGAAAGTGCAGCGTCGATTGCGGAAAAGATTCGTACGGCGATCAGTCGCCTTGCCATCGAGCACGCGGGCAGCGAGTACGGCCGCGTCACGGCCAGCATTGGCGCAGCCGCGTGG
>CBJMQH010000486.1:0-4217 GCA_966431825.1 uncultured Trinickia sp. | reverse complement strand
GGTTCGATACCACGGCCGACACGCGTTCGTCGGCGCTCGGCGCCGTCATCGGCGCGCTGGCGGCCGATGGCCGCATTCCGGGCTGGCGCGACGAGATCTACGCCGTGCGCAACGCATTCGACGACGCGCCGCTCGCCTATATCGAGCGGGCGGCGGCCCGTTTCTTCGGGACCATGACGTACGCGGTCCATCTGAACGGCATCGTAAAATATGCGGACCGCGCCCCGGCGCTCTGGATTGCGCGCCGCAGCGAAACGAAGGCGACCGATCCAGGCATGCTCGATAACGTCGTGGCCGGCGGGATCAGCTGGGGCTACTCGGTCGCCGAGACGATCGCCAAGGAGTGCTGGGAAGAGGCCGGTATCTCACAAGCCGTCGCGGCACGTGCGGTGGCCGGGCGCACGGTCCACGTGCTGCAGTCGCTGCCGGAGGGCACGCAGGCGGAGCAGGTGTTCGTCTACGATCTGCCGCTCGACCCCGACTTCACGCCGCACAATCAGGACGGCGAAGTCAGCGAGCATCGGCTTGCGCGGATCGACGAGGTGGCCCGCTGGATCGAGGACGGCGCGATGACGGTCGACGCCAGCCTTGCCTCGCTCGACTGCCTGTTGCGCCACCGTTGGATCGACGAGGGCGACTGCACGGGCATCGAATCGCTTTTCGCGCCGCCGGCAGGAAACTGACGGCGCGCTCAAGAACAAAGGAGTTCACGGGTCATGTCGACCGAACACAGCTTCATCCTAAAACTGTCGTGCCCCGACCGGCCCGGTATCGTCCATGCCGTTTCCGGGTTCCTGTTTCAGCGCGGTGCGAACATCCTCGACTCGGCACAATTCGGCGACAGCCGCACGGGCGAGTTCTTCATGCGCGTGCACTTTCAGCAGGTGGGCGGCGACCCCGGCATCGAGGCGCTGCGCACGGCGTTCGAGCCGCTCGCGTCGGAGTTTGCGATGCGCTGGGAGGTGCACGACGCCACGGTGAAGCCGCGCGTCGTGATCATGGTGTCCAAGATCGGCCACTGCCTGAACGACCTGCTGTTCCGCTACCGCACGGGGCAGCTGTCGATCGAGATCCCGGCGATCATCTCGAACCATAAGGACTTCTATCAGCTTGCCGCGAGCTACGACATCCCGTTCCATCACTTTCCGCTGACTGAAGGCACGGCGGCGGCGAAGGCGGCCCAGGAGGCGCGCGTGCTCGAAGTCATCGAGCAGCACGAGGCCGATCTTGTCGTGCTCGCGCGCTATATGCAGATTCTGTCGCCGCAGCTGTGCGCGAACCTCGAAGGCCGGGCGATCAACATCCATCATTCGTTCCTGCCGAGCTTCAAGGGCGCCAAGCCCTACTATCAGGCGTTCGACCGCGGCGTGAAGCTCATCGGTGCGACGGCGCACTATGTCACGACCGATCTCGACGAAGGCCCGATCATCGAGCAGGAAGTCGAACGTGTCGATCACAGCATGACGCCCGATCAGCTGACCGCGATCGGCCGCGATGTGGAATGTGTGACGCTCGCGCGCGCCGTGAAGTGGCACGTCGAACACCGGATCGTGCTCAACGGCACGAAGACTGTCGTCTTCCGTTAAGGCGCGCAAGCGTCGGCGGCGGCGGGGCATCTTCCGGCTCCGCCCGTTCCCCGGCGGCGGGGCCCCGCGCGCTTGATCTTGCGGGGCGGCCACCCGTTCTCAGATCAGCCGCAGGTAGATCAATTCGCGTTTGATATAGGCGTAGAAGATCGGCGCCGCGACGAGGCCCGGTACGCCGAAGCCTGCTTCCATGATCAGCATCGCCAGCAGCAGCTCCCAGGCCCGCGCTTCGATCTGGCCCCCGACGATGCGGGCGTTCAGGAAGTACTCGAGCTTGTGAATGAGGACGAGAAACGCGAGCGAAGCGATCGCCGTCGGCAGGCTGACCGATAGCGAGACGGCGACGATCAGCGTATTCGAGATCAGATTGCCGATCACGGGCAAGAGGCCCGCGATGAACGTCACGAGGACGAGCGTTTTCGAGAGCGGCAGCCGCTGATGGAACAGGGGCAGGGCGATCAGCAGATAAAGCGCGGTGAACACCGCGTTGATAGCGGAGATCTTGACCTGGGCGAAGACGATGCGGCGGAACGCATCGGCAAAGCGCGTCGCGCGGGCCGCGAGCGCCGTGGAGAGCGGCAGCCGCTGGATATGGCGCTCGCTTGTGATCGCGATCATGGCGCCGATGATCATGCCGAAGAGAATATGGCCGAATCCGCGCGCGACGTTCTTGCCGCCTTGCTGCAGCTGGTCCATGTGGGAGTTCATCAGCATCCCGGCCTTGGCCTTCATCTGGGAAACGTCGCCCGGCAGCATCGTCGAAATCCATTCCGGTACACGCGTGCGCGCCTGCTCGACGATCGACATGACCTGATCGAGCAGATTCTGAATGTTCGGTACCGTATGTTCGAAGTGCTCGATCATCGCGATCGAGAGCCCCGTCAGGCCCCCGACGACGATGCCGGCGATCACGACGACAGCCACCCAGCGAGCACGCCGGCTCGACATGTGCCTTTCGATCTTCGGCGCGATCGTGTGCACGAGCTGATAGACGAGCATGCCGGCCAGCATGGCCCCGAGCAGCTTGAGCGCGAGCATCAGCCACATTGCGACGAATGCGAGCAGGTAGCTGCCGATCTCGACGGCCGACAGTTTCGGCAGACTCATGTCGCTCGTGAGCCTGACCGGGCGCGTGGTTTCACGCACCGGCGTGTCCTGCGATCCCTCGTTGCGCTTAGCCATCATTCGTTTCGTCTCCAACCGTTTACCGCTTGTCCGCCGCCGCTTGCTGCATCGCTCGTCATGCCGGCGCAGACCCTGCCGATTCCTCGCACCTGGCTCGTCGCCGCCTTCAGCGGCGCTTGAGCAGCGGGGCGAGGTACCTGCCCGTGAAGCTCGCCTTCGATTTGGCGATTTGCTCCGGCGTACCTTGCGCGATGATCTGGCCGCCGCCCGCGCCGCCTTCGGGACCCAGGTCGATGACCCAGTCGGCCGTTTTGATTACATCCAGATTATGCTCGATGATCACGACTGTATTGCCATGATCTCTTAGCCGATGAATCACTTCGAGCAACAGCGCGATGTCGTGGAAGTGGAGACCCGTCGTCGGTTCGTCGAGGATGTAGAGCGTTCTGCCTGTGTCGCGCTTCGACAGTTCGAGCGAAAGCTTCACGCGCTGCGCCTCGCCGCCCGACAGGGTCGTGGCGGACTGGCCGAGCCGGATGTAGCCGAGGCCCACGTCGAGCAGCGTTTTGAGCTTGCGCGCGATGACGGGGACCGCGCCGAAGAACTCGTGCGCGTGCTCGACCGTCATGTCGAGCACTTCGCTGATGTTCTTGCCCTTGCACTGCACTTCGAGCGTCTCGCGGTTGTAGCGCTTGCCGTGGCAGACGTCGCAGGGCACATAGACGTCGGGCAGAAAGTGCATTTCCACCTTGATTACGCCGTCGCCCTGACAGGCTTCGCAGCGGCCACCCTTGACGTTGAACGAGAAGCGGCCCGGATCGTAGCCGCGCTCCTTGGCTGACGGCACGCCCGCGAAGAGCTCGCGGATCGGCGTGAACACGCCCGTGTAGGTGGCCGGATTCGAGCGCGGCGTCCGGCCGATCGGCGACTGGTCGACATTGATGACCTTGTCGAAATGTTCGAGCCCTTCGATCGATTCGTAGGGCGCCGGCTCCGTGGCCGAGCCGTAGAGGTGCTGAGCGACCGCGTGGTAGAGCGTGTCGTTGATCAACGTCGACTTGCCCGAGCCCGAGACGCCCGTCACACAGGTCAGGAGTCCGACGGGCAAGTCGAGCGTGACGCGCTTGAGGTTGTTGCCGTGCGCCTCGACGATGCGCAGATGCCGCTCGTCGGGTTCCTTGCGCTCGTCAGGGAATTCGATCCGCAGTGCGCCGACGAGATACTGGCCCGTCAGCGACGCGGGATCGGCCTGTACCGCTTTCGGCGTGCCTTCTGCGATCACCATCCCGCCGTGTTCACCGGCGCCGGGCCCCATGTCGACGACGTAGTCGGCCATCCGGATCATGTCCTCGTCATGCTCGACGACGATGACCGAGTTGCCGAGGTCGCGCAAATGCTTGAGGGTGGCGATCAGGCGGTCGTTGTCGCGCTGATGCAGGCCGATCGAGGGCTCGTCGAGCACGTACATGACGCCGGTCAAGCCCGAGCCGATCTGCGATGCGAGCC
>CBJMQH010000485.1:0-4218 GCA_966431825.1 uncultured Trinickia sp. | reverse complement strand
AGCGCATCGGGAAACGGCACGTATTCGACGAGACCGCGCTGGACCATCTCGGCCAGCGAGAGTGCCGGCTCGTTTTCGAGCGCGCGCAGCGTATTGACGACGCTCGTGGCGATGTCGTTGAACGGCTGCGCCCGCCCCGTACCCAAATTGAAGATGCCTGACTTTTCCGGGTGATCGAAGAAGAAAAGGTTCACCTTCGCGACGTCCTCGACCGACACGAAATCGCGCGTCTGCTCGCCTGCCGCGTAACCGTTGTACTCGCCGAACAGCTTCACCTTGCCTTCGGCGCGGAACTGGTTGAAGTTGTGGAACGCCACGGACGCCATGCGGCCCTTGTGCGACTCGCGCGGACCATACACGTTGAAATAGCGAAACCCTGCGATCTGGCTTTTCGCCGTAGGCAGCACGCGTCGGATCACCTGGTCGAACAGGAATTTCGAGTAGCCGTAGACGTTCAGCGGCGCCTCGACTTCGCGGTCTTCGGAGAAGCGCGTCGAGCCGCCGTAGATCGCCGCCGACGACGCATACAGAAACTGCGCGCCTTGGGCGAGGCAGGCGTCGAGCACGGCGCGGCTGTAGCGGAAGTTGTTGTCCATCATGTAGCGGCCGTCGGTCTCCATCGTGTCCGAGCAAGCGCCTTCATGAAAGACCGCGCGCACCTTGCCGAAGTCGCCGCGTGCGAAACGCTCGACGAATTCGGTCTTGTCGAGATAGTCGTCGAGTTCGCAGTCGACGAGGTTCTTGAACTTGTCGGCACGCGTCAGATTGTCGACGGCAATGATGCGCGACTCGCCGCGCGTGTTCAGGGCCTTGACGATATTGCTGCCGATGAAGCCGGCCGCGCCGGTCACGATGATGGTCATGATGTTCCCAACGAGAAGATCGAATGCATAAGCCCCAAGCGCGGCCCTCGCCGCGCTTGGGGCCTTCAGGACTTGGTGCCGAACAGTTCGTCGTACTCGACGGTGGCCGTGCCGAGCTTACCGACGACGATGCCGGCCGCCCGGTTTGCGAGCGCAACGGCATCCACGAGCGACAGCCCCGCGCCGAGCATGACCGCGAGGGTCGCGATCACGGTATCGCCAGCGCCCGAGACATCGTACACTTCGCGCGCAACCGCGGGCGCATTGAGCACGCTGCCGTCGGCGGCGAAGAGCGTCATGCCCTCTTCCGAGCGTGTGAGCAACAACGCCTCGATGTCGAGCGACGCACGCAGTGCCGCCACGCGCGCGTGCAGGTCCGCCTCGGACTTCCACTGCCCGACGACCTCACGCAACTCGGCGCGATTCGGCGTGATCAGCGTGGCGCCGCGGTAGCGGTCCCAGTCGTCGCCCTTCGGGTCGACCAGCACCGGTTTGCCTGCCGCCCGTGCCTTCGCGATCATCTGCGTGACATGCGTGAGCCCGCCCTTTGCATAGTCCGACAGCAGCACGACGTCATGCGAAGCGAGCTGCGCGTCGAAGCGCGCAAGCCCCGCAAGCAGCGCCTCATGCGCGGGAGTCTTCTCGAAGTCGACGCGCAGCAGTTGCTGCTGACGCGACAACACGCGCAACTTGATCGTGGTCGGCAGCTCCGGATCCCGCTCCAGATGCGGCGTGACGCCGCTATCCTCGAGCAGCGTAACGATCCGCTCGCCGGCCTCGTCGCGGCCCACGACGCAGAGCAGGCCCGCCTGGGCGCCAAGCGCAGCGGCATTGCGCGCAACGTTCGCGGCACCGCCGAGGCGATCCTCCTGCCGCTGCACGTGCACCACGGGCACCGGTGCCTCGGGCGAGATGCGATTGACGTCGCCAAACCAGTAGCGATCGAGCATCACGTCGCCGACGACGAGCACGCGCGCCGCTTCGAGTTGCGCGCGCGGCACGGCCGCGGCCGTCGCAACATGCGTCATGCGTGCGCTGTCATGCGGTGCCTGCTGGGACGGCGCCGCGCGCTCGACCGATTCGGGCGTCGGCATGGAAGGAGGCATCGAGTTCGACATAGAGATGTCCGAAAGTCTGTTGATCGACGCGGCGTTGGGCCGCGTCTTTTCGCATATTGCAAAGGTCCCGGGTGCGCGCGGGGCCGCCGGCTACGACTTGCGCCGCTGCCACCCACGACAGGCGCAGCCGGTCAGCTGGACGCCTGAATCGGCTCGACGCGACGCGGCGCGTATGTTTCCCATCCGCTGCACCCCGGGCACTGCCAATAGAAAAGACGTGCACGGAACCCGCAACTCTGGCACGTATAGCGCGGCAGATTCTTTGTGCGCTGCTTGACCAGGTTTCGAATCAATTCGAGCTCGCCGCGACGCGGCTCTTCTGCCGTTGCGATCTGCGCTTCGATGAGCCGCGTCATGCCCGCCAGGTTCGGCGATGCCTGCATCTGTCGGCGTGCGAGCCCATGCGCCGCATCGTCGCCGCGCAGTGCCGCCACGTGCGGATAAGCGATATCGAGCAGATCCTGAGAGCCGTAACGCTCGACGTAGTGCGTCAGCAGCTCGGCGCCTTCGGCTGCACACGAGCGCGCCGTGTAGGCCTTCATGAGCTTTTCGGCCACGAGCGGGAGGTAGGACGGATTCTGCGTCTCTACGCGTCGCCAGACCTCGATCGCCCCGGCAAAATCGCCGCCTGCTGCCCGGACATCGCCGGCCAGGATCGTTGCGCGCACGTTCTGCGGATTGGCCTCGAGCGCCCGCTCGAGCTGCGCGCCCGCGTCTGCCGGATTTTTGCGCTGCAGGGCCTCTTGCGCGAGCTCGCAGTGGAATTGGGCGATTTCCTTTTCGAGCGAGGGGGCGCCCATCCCTTCGATGCGGCGGGCTGCCTCGATCGCCTTCGTCCATTCCTTTTCGATCTCGTAGATCGTCAGCAACGCGCGCTGCGCGCTTAGCGCGAACTCGCCTGCGTCGAGCCGTGCGAGCGTCTCTTCGGCACGATCGAGCAACCCCGCCTTGAGGAAGTCTTGCCCGAGCTCATAGAGCGCGTGGTCGTGCTCGTTCGCCGGCAAATCGGCGCGTGAGAGGAGGTTTTGATGAATGCGGATCGCACGATCGGTCTCGCCGCGCCGGCGAAACAGGTTACCGAGCGCGAAGTGCAGTTCGATCGTTTCGGGATCGAGCTTCACGACTTCGATGAAGGCGTCGATCGCCTGATCGGGCTGTTCGTTGAGCAGGAAGTTCAGGCCGCGGAAGTACGAGCGCGGCAAGTTCGCGCTCTCGGAAAGAAGTGTCTTCAGGTCGTAGCGCGACGCCATCCACCCGAGCGCAAACGCAACAGGGACGATGAGGAGCCACCAGAAATCGAGATCCATGCGACGGGGCGGGTGAGGCGGTGGAGGGTCGGCGCACGCTTTCAGTGCGCCGCTTGAATAATCGTTTCGAGAGTCAGATCAGCGGAGGCACGGGCGGCTCGGCGACGACGACAGGCGTCTCACGGACCGAACGCAGGTCGCGCTTCAAGCGCGCGTTCTCGAGCCGCAGGCGGACCACGGCGGGCAGCGCCGTGAAAAGGCCGGCCACGAGGCCCACGACGAAAAACGCGAGACCGATGAGGATCAGCGGCGCCTGCCACGTGTATCCGATCACGAGGTCCAGCGACGCGCTTTGCCGGTTGGCGAGCGCGAGCACGAACAGCAGCACGAAAACGAGAATGCGAACGAACCAGGCGAAAAATTTCATCATCTTCTCTCGAGGGCGTTGCCGGGTGTGCTGCAGGCTGCGCCCGGCCGGCCAAAGTGCCCGTATTGTAAATTAAAGGCGCGGCGCCCGAGTGCATGAGGCCATGCAAAGTCAGGCGGCACAACGCAGCATGCGGACACCTGGCTAATGACGATGCCCGCGGCACGATAAAAAAAAGCGCCCGAAGGCGCTTTTTTTCATTTTGCCGGTCCGGGCCGATTCGACCCATCAGCCGGGCTGTGGCGCTGCCCGTGCATGGCCGCATCAGGACGCGTCGTCGACACTGCCTAGCATCAACGGCGAGCCTGCCTTGCCGTCCACGCGCTCGCGCAATTCCTTGCCAGGCTTGAAGTGCGGTACGTACTTCTCGGGTACCAGCACCTTCTCGCCCGATTTCGGATTGCGCCCGACACGCGACGGACGGCGATTCAGGCCGAAGCTGCCGAAGCCACGAATTTCGATGCGGTGGCCTTTGGCAAGCGCCTCGGACATCGCATCGAGCATCGTTTTCACCGCGAAATCCGCATCCTTGAGGACAAGTTGCGGAAATCGCGCTGCCAGCT
>CBJMQH010000484.1:0-4231 GCA_966431825.1 uncultured Trinickia sp. | reverse complement strand
GTCGAACGGACCTACGATCGCGTCGCCACCGGCAGCGATCAGCGCCCGCAACTTGGCTGCTGCCTGCGGTACTTCGATCTTGAAGTAGCGTACGAGCGGCAGTTCGCGCGCGAGGCGCACGAGGAACGGCACCGAGAGCGTCACGCCCGAGAGCGGGGCGTCCTGGACCATCACCGGCACGCCCGCGGCCTGAGCCACGCGCTCGAAATGTTCGAACATGCCCTTTTCGTCGGCGCGCAGTGCCGCGCCGTGATACGGCGGCATCAGCATGACGAGACTGGCACCGGCTTTAGCGGCACGTTGAGCGCGATCGCTCGCGATCTGCGTGCTGAAATGGCTGCACGTCACCATGACGGGAACGCGGCCGGCGGTGTGCTCCAGGCAAACGTCGACGAGCGTGTCACGCTCGGCATCGGTCAGGACGAACTGCTCCGAGTAGTTCGCGAGAATGCAGATACCGTCGACTTGCTGGTCGACCATACAATCGATGACGCGGCGCTGACCGTCCAGGTCGAGCGCACCCGATTCAGTGAACGGGGTGGGCGCAACCGGGAAGAGGCCCGAGTAAGGGCGCGCGAATTGAGTCACTGGCACTCCTGAGTGAAGTTATCTGAAAAGGGATCGCAAGGTCGCGAGGCGCGCATGCGAATGAACGGGGCCGAGCGGCGGCACGCCGGCACGCGGCGCTTCCTTCTCGTCGGCCGTATTGGGCGCCTTGCCGGCGCGATGGCCGAGGCCCGAGTCGTTCGACTTGCGGCGCGTGGCCTGGCGTTCGATCACGCGTTGCAGCAGGCAGAACGCGCAGAGCAGGGCGCCGATCACGATGCGCGTCCACCACGAGCTCAGCGTGCCGTCGAACGTGATCAGCGCCTGGATCGTGCCGAGCACGCCCACACCGAATACCGAGCCGACCATGTAGCCGACACCGCCGGTGAGCAGCGTGCCGCCGATGACGGTCGCGGCGATCGCATCGAGTTCCATGCCCTGGGCCTGCAAGCCATAGCCGGAAAGCACGTAGAGCGTGAACACGAGGCCGCCGAGTGCCGAGCACAGGCCGCCCAGCGCGTAGACGCCGACCTTGGTCCGTGCCACGGGCAAGCCCATCAGCAGTGCCGATCGTTCGTTGCCGCCGATCGCATAGACGTTTCGGCCGAAGCGCGTGAAGTGCGCGATATAGATGGCGAGCGCGAGCGTGGCCAGCGCGATCATGGCGCCTGCGGTCAGCGTACCGCCGCCGAGCGGAATCGAGAATTCGGCCACCGCGTGAAACGTCCGCTCGTTGATCGTGATCGACTGCGTCGTGATCAGGAAGCAGGCGCCGCGCGCGAGGAACATGCCGGCCAGTGTGACGATGAACGGCTGCAGCTTGAAAAAGTGGATCACGGCGCCCATGGCCGCACCGTAGGCGGCGCCCATGACGAGCACAACCGGTGCGATGGCCCAGATCGGCCAATGGTAATGCTCGGCGAGCACGGCGCAGACGATCGTCGTGAATGCCACGACCGCACCGACCGACAGGTCGATACCGCCCGACACGATGACGAACGTCGTGCCGAGCGCAACGATGAGCAGAAATGCGTTGTCGACGAGCAGGCCGACGAGCACTTGCAGCGAGCCGAAGCCCGTATACATCGCGGAGCCGAATCCGAACAGCGCTGCGAAGAGCGCAATCGTGACCGCGATCGGCAGTGTGCGTGGGTCGAGCAAGCGGCTCGCCCAGGCTTTCGATTGGGTGCGCATGGATGCCTTGACGGTTGCGTTCGCGGGTTCGTTCATTTGGCTGCCTCGCCGGCGGCTGCACGGCCGCGCAGCGGCGCGGCGATCCGCATGAACTGTCGGGCAAGGACCTCGCGTGCCGTGGCGGACTGGATCACGCTCACGCCGAGCACGACGACCGCCTTGACGACGAGCGTCGCCTCGGGCGGCACGCCGATCGAATAGGTCGTATAGGTCAGCGTCTGGATGATCAGCGCGCCAAGCACGGTGCCGCCGAGCGAGAACCGCCCGCCCGCGAGCGACGTGCCGCCGAGCGTCACGGCCAGGATCGCGTCGAGTTCGAGCAGGAGCCCTGCATTGTTGCCGTCGGCGCTGCGCACGTTCGAACTCGTGATCACACCGGCGATCGCGGCGGCCAGGCCGCAGAACACATAAACTCCGAAGACGATCGCATTCGAGCGCAAGCCGACGAGACGCGTCGCCACCGGGTTGATGCCGATGGCCCGGATGAACAGGCCCAGCGCGGTACCGTTAATCAGAAGCGCGGTCAGTGCAAGCACGCCAGCGGCGATCCAGACCGAGCAGGGGACGGTCGCGAGATAGCCGCCGCCGAGCTGCAGGTAGTCGGCCGCGCCGATCGGAATGATCTGCCCGCCTGTCAGCAACTGTGCGACGCCGCGGCCTGCGACCATCAGAATCAGCGTGGCGATGATCGGCTGCATGCCGACGAACGCAACGAGCAGCCCGTTCCAGATCCCGGCCGCGAGCCCGACTGCCAGGGCGGCGCCGACGGCGGTGCCGACATGCGTCGGATCGCTCGAGAGCACCATGGCCGCCGCCGCGCCCGCGATCGCCACGATGGTGCCGACCGAGATGTCTACGCCGCGGGTGGCAATGACGAGCGTCATGCCGAGCGAGACGATGATGAGCGGTGCAGCCCGGTTTGCGATATCGATCGGCGCGCCGAACAGGTGGCCTTCGAGCAGCGTGATCGACAGGAAGCTGCTGCGATGGGCGACGTCGAGCGCAACGAGCAGCAGCAGCGTGGCTGCCGGCCAGAACAGCGCATGTCGTGAGACGTCCTGAATGATGCGTTTGATCATCCGTTACCTCCGGCGATGAGCCGATAGACTTCGCTTTCTTCAAGCGCGTCGCCCGTCAGGTCGGCGACCTTGCGGCGGTCGCGCAGGACGGCGATGCGGTGGCTCACGCGCAGCACTTCGTCGAGTTCCGACGAAATCAGGACGATGGCGAGTCCTTTCGCACAGAGGGCGAGCACCCGTTCCATGATTTCGAATTTGGCGGCAACGTCGATGCCGCGTGTCGGCTCGTCGAGAATGAGCATCTTCGGATCGGTGGCGAGCCAGCGCGCGAGCAGCGCTTTTTGCTGGTTGCCGCCCGAGAGAAATTCGATCGGCTGTTCGGCGTCGCGCGCGCGGATGCCGAGCGAGGCGATGTACTCGTCGGCGAGCCGGCGCGAGCGTGCACGTCCGAGCGGGCGCCACCAGCCGCGCTTCGCCTGAAGCGCGAGCATGATGTTTTCGCGCACCGACAGGGCGGCGACGATGCCTTCCTTCTTGCGGTCTTCCGAGCAGTAGGCAATGCCGTGGCGCACGGCATCGTGCGGCGAGGACAGCTTGACCTGCGTGCCGTCCACCCGGATTTCGCCTGCGTCGGCGCGTTCGGCGCCGAACATGAGCCGAGCCGTTTCGGTACGTCCGGACCCGAGCAACCCGGCCAGCCCGACGATCCGGCCCGGTTCGACAGCCAGATCGATCGGATGCATGAGGCCGCGCCGCGCGACGCCGTGCATTTCGAACGAGGGCGTACGTGCCGCTGCCGCTGCCGCACCATCGCCTGCGTCGATCGCCCGTGCGCTCTCGCGAACGCGGCCCGCGCGGTCCGTCATGCGTGCATCGCCGACCATCTTCTCGACGAGTGCGTCGACGGGAAGATCCTTGGCAAGATATTCGCCTTCGCGCCGGCCGTTGCGCATGACCGTAATGCGGTCGGAAATCGCATAGGTCTGCTCAAGAAAATGCGTGACGAACAGAATGGCGATGCCCGATTGCTTGAGGCGGCGCAGCACGTCGAAGAGCCGTGCCACCTCGTTGTCGTCGAGGCTCGACGTCGGTTCGTCGAGGATCAGCACGCGTGCGTCGACCGATACGGCGCGTGCAATGGCGACCATCTGCTGGATGGCGATCGGATACGTATCGAGCGACTTCGTCACGTCGAGCGTGACGTCGAGCTCGGCGAGCGCAGCCTGCGCGCCCGCACGGATCGCCTTCCAGTCGATGGCGCCGCGCCGCTTCGGCTGACGGCCCGCGAAGATGTTCTCCGCCACGGAGAGGTTCGGGCAGAGATTGACCTCCTGATAGAGCGTGCGAATGCCGGCTTCCTCGGCTTCGAGCGGCGGGGGGGAAAGAGGGAGGTTGGCGACGAGAAGGGGTTCGCCCGCAGCGGGGGGGTGGCCACACTGCCGGACGTGTATCAGCGTCCACTTTCCTTCTCC
>CBJMQH010000483.1:0-4235 GCA_966431825.1 uncultured Trinickia sp. | reverse complement strand
TATTCTGCGCCGGCCGCCCCCTGCGGTGCGCCGTGCGGATAGAGTTCCGCGAGCCGCCGCGCGGCCTCCTCGCTCTGTCCGCTGCGAGCCATCAATCGAATCGTCGCGAGCGTCTGCCGGCCGCTCGTCGCGGCCCGGAACAAGTCCTGCATCTGCCGCGTCGCCGCCGCATTCGGTGCAACGGTCTCAAGACGTGCGAGCAGCGCCTGCGCTGCCCGTGCATCGCCGAGTCGCAGGTTGATTGCAACCGCGTGTTCGAGCAAGACCGGATCGGCCGGTGCAATCAGCAAGGCCTTGCGAATCGCGGCCAACGCAAGGTCGTCGCGATGCTTCGCTACCCACATCCGCGAAGTGGCCAGCATCTGCGCCTGGGGTGTCTGCCCGTGGGTGGCCGGCATGCCCGCCGTTTCGTCCTGCGTGCCTGCGGCATCGGACTGCGCGCAGAGTGCCGCAGCCGGTGCTGCGCACAGTGCGGCAGCGAGCGCGCGTCGCCAGCACTGCCGGCGCGCGCGCATACGTGCTGGTGTCAGCGCGCGACGACGCATGCGCGACTCCATCGCGGCACGAGCGTCCCGTCGGGCGCAAAACGATAGCGCCCGTCGCGCCAGCCGAGGCCGAAGAGCGCAAGGACGTTCGAGAAGTAGCCCGAAGGCGTTTGCCATTCGAGCGCGTCGATACGGCCGGCCTGTGTGTCGGCGAGTGCGACCGCCCCTCGCGCAATAAGGAACGGCAGAGCGGCTGCCGAAAATCCGGCGTTGCCGGCATTCGCGCCGGGTTCGCCCGTCGCGGTATCGACCGTTTCTGGCGGTGCACCGCGTGCGGCGATCAGGTCGGCGAACGGCGCAAAGTGCGTGAGCAGTGCGGCCGCATCGGGGTCATGCGCGTCGAGCATGCCTGCCCAGAGATAGACCCGAATCGCGTCGTAGCTGCCCACGCCGCGGGTTTGACTATCCGTCCCGAACTGCCCCGCCCGATACGCTGCCCAATCGGGTGCGAAGCCTTTCGGCGCCGATTCGAGAAGCATCCGCTTGCTCGTATCGAGAAGCCGGCCCGGACGCGGGTCATCGGAGAGGCGCGCGGCGAGGCCGCGCAACACCTGAAGCGGCACGTAGCTCGGATTGACGCGCCATTCGTCTTCGGATGGATGGAACCCGAACGGACCGGGCAGCAAGGTCGGGCCGAGGCCCGGCAACGCCGCCGTTTCCGCATCGAACGCCTGCTGCGCGACCCGCACGCCGCGAGCCGTGTAGCTGCGTTCCTGCCAGTGGGCCCCAGCTTCGAGCAGTGCGTAGGCGATCCACAAATCGGCATCGGATGCGGAGTTCGCGTCGAGCACGCCCCAGCGGCCATCGGGCCCATGGCCCCAAAGCCAGGCAGGCAGATGCTTCGTCAGATCGCCCTGCGCGAGGTTGTTCTCTGTCCATTGGAGCACTTTGTCGAACACGGGCCGATCGTCAGCCACGAGTGCGAAGAACAGCGCGTAGGACTGCCCTTCCGAAACGGTTCGCTCGTCGGACGAACCCACGTCGATGACACGACCGTCATCGGACATGAAGTCCTGCTTGAATCGCGCCCAGCGCGCCCAACCCGAAGGGCAATCGTTTGCGCGCGCGAGCGAGGAATCGGATGATGTGGATACCGAAGCATCACCACGGGAAGGCATGCTCAGAGCGGCGAGGGCCATGAGTGCGGCAAGTCCCAGAAGCGTGCGCCGCAGCCAGTCACGCGCGCGTGCTTTTGTCGTGCGTACCATCGCTCAGAGTCCCCGACGCCGTGCTGAGAGCTCCTGTAGCGCCGTGAACGCGCCGATCGCGAGCAACAAGCCGGCAAGCGCGCCGAGCACCCCTAGCAAGATCGGATGCCGGGAGAGCCGGCCCCAGATCTGGGCATACCAGGGCACATAACCGACCACATAGGTATCTGCCACACGCATGCTCTCCACGTGCGCGCCGCGAACAAGCGACACGTCACCCTGAACCTGCGCAAGCCGATCGGATCGCTCGAATGCGTCGAGCAGGTCCGCAAGCCTCGCATCGTCGGTAGCTGTGAGCGCCACAACGCTGCGCCCTTTTGTGCCGGGTTGTTCGAAACCGACAAGGGCGCCGAGCGGACCGCTTTCGTCGAGCCGCGCGCTGCCTTCGTTCGTCGCGACACCGTCGCGCCAGTACTCTTTCACCGAGAACGCCGTCCGCGTGACGTGGCCGGCTGGCGTTGTGCCGATCGCGAGCGGCAAGGCGGGTTGCCAGGCCGCAGGCAATACGCCCGACCCGCTCGGACCGATCACGAGCAGATCCTTCGATGCGAGGGCGGGCATGGCATCCGGTCGGGCGACCTGAACGCGCAAGGCAGGAAACCCTGTCCACTGCCCCATGTGTCCGAGCATCGTCAGCAGCGTTTCGAGGTCCGCCGGCGTCGGGTTCTGCGGAATCACGACAGCGGTCTGAGCGAGATCCGCGTAGCGTGTGAACGGGAAGCCACTGTTGGCGAAGAACGCGAGATTCGGCATGCGCGCATAGTGGATGAAATGCGAAAAGTCGATGGTCGAATCGGGATCGATGGCCGCCCGCGCAGGATTCGACGCGACGCCCTGGCAAAGCCCCGTCTTTTGCGAATCGAGGCTGAATGTCAGCTGCAGTTGATTGGCGCTGCCCACGCGAAACGCGGGAATATCGAGCGCATTCGACGAGCGAGCGTCGGTACCGGCGATGAGCGGCAGTTGGACCCGGCCTTGCGAGTCTGCAACCCGCGCCACGGGCAGCCGAAATGAACGCACGAGCTGGTCGTTGATCGCGACCGAGAGCATGGAGTTGTTCTGCACGCTCGGCGCCGTGTAGCGATACCGCAAATCGAGCGGCACGCCGCGACCGCTCCATGAGAAGAGGTCGGCCGGCACGCGCAGGTTGAGTCGGATCGGATCGGGCGTCGTGCCCTGCACTTCGAGCGCGTGCGGATCGTCGACGAGCTCCCTGAAAGCGATCTGCCGGCCGAGCGGCAGCCAGCGTGGCGCGTCGTACGGCTTGCGCGGCTCACCGATATCGACTTGCGCCACATGGACCGCCGCCCCGGACATCGCCGCTTTCCCAAGCACCAGCGCATCGGCCGCTTGCGCGAGCTCGGCCGCGTTCCGCCCCGTGATCACGAGCAGCTTCTTGTCGGCCGCCATCGGGTTGTCCGCGACGATCAGCATCGGCCCATCGATGGGCGGCAGAGAGAGCCCCGCCGGAAGCTGCGCCGCCGTGCCGACGACGACGGCATGGCTGTCCGCCGGCAAGCTGCCCACTGCGGGAAACCGCGCCTGCCGGTAATCTGCGAGCGCGCCGAACCACGACGCCAGCACGCTTGCGCTCTGCAGGGTGGCGTTGTCAGGCGACTGCGGCAGCACAAACGGCAATAGCAGGCGCCGGCCGTCGCGACGATCGAAGAACGGCGCAGGCAGCAGTGCGAGATCGTTCGGAAGCCGGATAGGTGCCGTCTCCAGCATCAGGGCGCTGGATGGGCTGACGTCGGCCCAGAGCGCCGTGTTCTCCGGATCCTCGCAATGATCGAGCGTGTAATGCGCGATCAACTGCACGCGCAATTCGTTGTAGTCGGAGAAGAATCGCGGATCGAGGGGGATATCCTGCGTGACGAGTTGGCCGGCGTGTTCGCGATCGAACGGGACCGTCGCGACCGCCTCGCCGTTGATCGAAATCTTCAGATGCGAAAGCGCGAATACGAGTGCCGGCGAGTACGTGTAGCGCAACCGCAGTTTGGCCGCCGTCACGATTTGGTCCAATCGGACGCCGGCAAACAGCGTGCGCGACGCGTCGACCCCTCGCAAGTGCAACGGTTGGTAAGCACCGAGCATCGAGAACGGCAGCGCCAGCGACGACGCGCCCGATGTCGAAGGCGGCGCGCCGCTCGTCGCACCCGTAGCGGGGGCCGGTTCGGTGCCCGGCGCCTGAGCGCCCGCAGATGCCATGCCGAACCACACGGCGAAAAGCAGACAGAGCTGTTTGGCAATTTTCATCGAAGTGTTTCGAAGCCGAAAGCCGTGGAACGCAGCCGTCAAGCATATCGATAAACGGCTCGCGCGCGCCTACCGCCTTTATATACGACAAATGGGGCCGAGGTCGACAAGCGTCAACTTCGTGAGGAATGCGAAAGGTCGCGGTGACGAGTCGCATGCGATGCGCGCAACATCGCGGACGCGAGCGCCACCTGGCGTATCGTGGAGCATCTTGACAACACACCGG
>CBJMQH010000482.1:0-4252 GCA_966431825.1 uncultured Trinickia sp. | reverse complement strand
CCAGCCGAGCCTTTCTTGCTTTCTTCCATGAATCGTCCTTTGCTATGATGAGCGGGCGTCTGAGGCGTTGCGGACCGATGTTCGCCGGCCGGCGCACGAAACGCAGACACTGTATAAAAAAACAGGGTTCTTTGCAAGCCCGCGCGGTGGGTTCGTTCGTCCTGGCGCGGGCAGCGCTTTCGGCAGCGCAGCGCTCGACGCAAGATAAATACATTTGGAGACCGCCGAGCGACGCGCGAGCCGCGGCGCCGGCAAGCCAGCCGCGCACCATGCGAATACTCATTGCCGAAGACGACAGCATACTCGCGGACGGTCTCGTCCGATCACTCCGCCAATCGGGCTATGCCGTCGATCACGTCAAAGGCGGCAGCGAAGCCGATTCGGCGCTGTCGATGCAGACGTTCGATCTGCTGATCCTAGACCTGGGCCTGCCGCGTATGTCGGGCCTCGAGGTGCTGCGCAGGCTGCGCGCGCGCAATTCGAGCCTGCCGGTGCTGATCCTCACCGCGGCCGACAGCGTCGACGACCGGGTCAAGGGGCTCGACCTCGGCGCCGACGACTACATGAGCAAGCCGTTTCATCTGAACGAACTCGAAGCGCGCGTGCGTGCCCTGACGCGCCGCGGAACAGGCGGCGGACCCGCCGTGGTCCGACACGGCTCGCTCACGTTCGATCAGGTCGGGCGCGTGGCGGCCATCAACGATCAGGTCATCGAACTGTCCGCGCGCGAACTGGGGGTGCTCGAAGTGCTGCTGCAGCGGCTCGGGCGGCTCGTCTCGAAGGAGCAGCTCGTCGATCACCTTTGCGAATGGGGCGAGGAGGTCAGCAACAACGCGATCGAAGTCTACGTCCACCGGCTGCGCAAGAAGATCGAGCCGAGCGGGGTGCGCATCATCACCGTGCGCGGCCTCGGCTACTGCCTCGAAAAGCCGGTCTCGCCCGTGACGGGCGCCGTGTCGCCGGCTGCCGATAACGCCTCGGCGTCGGCGCCCGAACAGGCTGCGCAGGCCGTCCCGACTGATACGCGCATGCAGACGCCCCCGCTTCCTGCCTCCCCTGAGGCGGGCGGCAGTGCGGCGGCGCCACCGGCACCGCCGCGCAGGTAACACGTGCCCTTGGACGCTTCCGCAAGCGGCCCCGAAGACGGCGGCAAGCGTTCGACCGACGCGCCCCCGGCGCCCGCGGTCCATCCGCTCGACCCGGACACCGTGCGCGAGCGCATCTACGCGAACCCTTTCGCGCCGCCGGACGAGAGCGAGGCCGCCGCTGCGGCCCGTCCGCGCTCGCTGTTCGGCGAGATTCTCGACTGGATGCTCGCCCCGCTGCTGCTTTTGTGGCCGATGAGCATCGCCGTGACGTACCTCGTTGCGAAGACGATCGCGAACGGCCCGTTCGACCGGGCGCTGGAGACGGATGTCTACGTGCTGTCTCGGCAGATCCATGCCGAGCGGGGCGTGGCAATGTTGCGCTTGCCCGATGCCGCGCGCGATTTTCTGAGCGGGGACAACCCCGACCGCGTCTTTTATCAGGTGCTGGGCACGCGCGGCGAGCTCGTCGCCGGCGTGGCCGACATGCCGCTGCCGCTCGAAGACGACCGGCCTCAGCCCGGCATCGTCGCGTTTCGCGACGCGAGTCTGCATGGCAACGACATTCGCGTCGCCTACACGACGGTCGAGTTGCCGCGCGCACCGGACGCGCAGCCCGTGCTCGTTCAGGTGGCCGAAACGCTCGATAAGCGCAGCACACTGGCGAACGACATCATCAAGGGCGTGATCCTGCCGCAGTTCGTGATCTTGCCGCTCGCGATCGTGCTCGTCTGGTTCGGGCTCTCGCGCGGGCTGGCGCCGCTCACGGCATTGCAGGCCAATCTGCGAGCGCGGCGACCCGACGATCTTTCGCCGCTCGAAGCGCTGCGCGCGCCGCCCGAGATCGAGCCGCTCGTGACGTCGTTCAACGACCTGCTCACGCGGCTCGGGCAAAACGTCGAGCTGCAGAAGCGATTCATCGCCGATGCCGCGCATCAGATGAAAACGCCGCTCGCCGGTCTGCACATGCAGGCGGAGCTGGCGCTGCGGCAGGAGGTGCCCGAGGAAGTACGGCGTTCGCTCGAAAATATCGCGGCCAGCTCCGACCAGGCTGCGCGGCTCGTGACGCAATTGCTTGCGCTCGCGCGCGCCGAGAACCGGATGTCGGGGCATGTCTTCGCGAGCGTCGAGATCGTCGCGCTCGCGCGGCTCGCTGTGCGAGACTGGGTCCGTGCCGCGCTGGAAAAGCAGATGGACCTTGGCTTCGAGGGCCCCGACGAAACGATTTTCGTCGACGGCAACCCGGTCATGTTGCGTGAAATGTTGTCGAACGTGATCGACAACGCGATCCGGTATACGCCGGCCGGCGGCCGCATTACGGTGCGCGTGGCAGCGGATCGGGCAGCAGGCGTGGTTCAACTCGAGGTCGAGGACACGGGCCCCGGCATCGCCGCGGCCGAGCGGCCGAAGGTGGTGGAGCGTTTTTATCGGATTCTTGGCCGCGAAGGCGACGGCAGCGGCCTCGGGCTTGCGATCGTCCGCGAGATCGCGACGATGCACGGCGGCACGCTGACGCTCGACGACAACGTCTATCAGGCCTCGCCGCGGCTCGCCGGTACGCTCGTGCGCATCGCGCTGCCGATCAGAAAAGAGCCCCCGGACTTACCCTGAGATTGCCCCTCGCCGCGCATCGGCCGCTGGCGGCGCTGCGGCGCTTTCGCCGGCATTGAGCGTTGTTAACCGCGCTTTGCGCCAAAAAGACAACACATCGGATCATTTTTCGATCCGTAACAGGGAGCACGAAGACTGACAGCCGCGTCAGTACGCCGTAAGTTTGTCTTCCAATAATCGCCGACAGGTGCGCTGCCTCATGGGCCGCCCGTGCACCGACGATGACAACTATCAGGAGACATTTCATGGCAACCGTTGGCGGGGAAATTACCCACGCGCCGATGACGAGCGACGAGAAGCGCGTCATCTTCGCGTCGTCGCTCGGCACCGTTTTCGAGTGGTATGACTTCTACCTCGCGGGCTCGCTCGCGGCGTTCATCAGCAAGAGTTTCTTTTCCGGCGTGAATCCCACGGCCGGCTTCATTTTCACGTTGCTCGGGTTTGCAGCCGGCTTTGCCGTGCGTCCGTTCGGCGCGATCGTGTTCGGGCGGCTGGGGGATCTGGTCGGCCGCAAGTACACGTTCCTGATCACGATCGTGATCATGGGTTTGTCGACGTTCATCGTCGGGTTCCTGCCCGGCTATGCGACGATCGGCATGGCTTCGCCCGTGATCTTCATTGCGATGCGGCTGCTGCAGGGCCTCGCGCTCGGCGGCGAGTACGGCGGTGCGGCGACCTATGTGGCCGAACACGCGCCGGCCAACCGCCGCGGCTACTACACGTCGTGGATTCAGACGACGGCCACGCTGGGACTCTTTCTGTCGTTGCTCGTGATTCTCGGCGTGCGCACGTCGATCGGCGAAGATGCGTTCGGTGCGTGGGGCTGGCGCATTCCGTTCGTCGCGTCGCTGCTGCTGCTGGCCGTTTCGGTCTGGATCCGGATGCAGCTGCACGAATCGCCGGCATTCCTGCGGATCAAGGCTGAAGGCAAGACGTCGAAGGCGCCGCTGACCGAAGCGTTCGGGCAATGGAAGAACCTGAAGATCGTAATTCTGGCACTGGTCGGGCTGACGGCCGGCCAAGCGGTGGTCTGGTACACGGGTCAGTTCTATGCGCTGTTCTTCCTGACGCAGACGCTGAAGGTGGATGGTGCCAGCGCCAACATCCTGATTGCGCTGGCACTCTTGATCGGCACGCCGTTCTTCGTGTTCTTCGGCTCGCTGTCGGATCGGATCGGGCGTAAGCCGATCATCATGGTGGGCTGCCTGATCGCGGCGCTGACGTATTTCCCGCTGTTCAAGGCGCTGACGCACTTCGCGAATCCGGCGCTCGAAGCCGCGACGCAGAAGTCGCCGATCGTGGTGGTGGCGAATCCGGACGAGTGCTCGTTCCAGTTCAACCCGGTCGGCACGGCGAAGTTCACGAGCTCTTGCGATATCGCGAAGAGCGCGCTGGCGAAAGCGGGCTTGAACTACGCGAACGTTGCAGCCCCGGCGGGCACGTTGGCCCAGATCAAGGTAGGCGACACCACGATCGACACTTATGACGGCAAGGCGGCCGATGCCAAGGACAAGGGCAAGGCGGTGGCCTCTTCGTCTTCCATGCCGAGCTCGCCG
>CBJMQH010000481.1:0-4279 GCA_966431825.1 uncultured Trinickia sp. | reverse complement strand
AGTCGCTCACTTCGATCGCGTCGGCGATCCTCGTCCTCGGACGGAAGGTGGGGGTGCGTGTCCTTGCCGAGGGCGTCGAAACACCCAGCCAGTTCGAGTTTCTGCTCCAAAGCAACTGCGATTGCGTTCAAGGCTACCTTGTCGGGCGGCCCGGTGCGCCCGCCGTTGCGGAGCACCTCATTGCCAGCGGCGCCAAAGCGCGTTTGGCATAAAGTAAAGGCTTCGCGGCAGGCGCGGCTCGGTGCATCCGCGTGTCGGCGCGCCGCATTCGATGCGAGAATCGTCGTTTTACCGACGGAGCCCGTATGCAGCGCCTGCTTTCGACACTCCTTGCAGCGACCGTCTTTGCCACTGTCGCCCCCTCCCCCGCGGCGCACGCGGCCACGCCGCCCGGCATCTTCGTCATCGCCACGCAGATCGGCGAATTCACGACGCTCGATCCCAGCGAAATCTATGAATTGGTACCCTCCGAGTTCGTAGCCAACACCTACGAGCGCCTCGTACGGGTGGACCTCGCCGACCCGTCCAAATTCGAAGGTCGCATCGCGCAGTCGTGGAGCGTCAGTAGCGACGGACTGACCTATACGTTCAAGCTGCGCCCGGGACTCAAATTCCATTCGGGCAACACCGTGACCGCCGACGATGTCGCCTGGTCGCTGCAACGAACCGTATTGCTCGACAAAGGGCCCGGCGGTGTCCTGGCCGACCTCGGTCTTACCCGCGACACCGTCACGCGCCAGATCACGAAGGTCGACGACCAAACCGTCACGGTACGCACCGACAAGAAGTACGCGCCGAGCTTCGTATTGAACGTACTCAGCGCCGGCCCCGGCTCGATCCTCGAGAAGAAATTGCTGCTCTCGCACGAGCAGGGCCACGACATGGGCAATGCGTGGCTCCGTACGAACGACGCCGGCTCGGGCCCCTACAAGCTCGTCAAATGGACGCCCAACGAAAGCGTGGTGTTGCAGCGCTTCGACGACTACCCGTCGCCCTTTCCGATGAAACGGGTCGTGTTGCGCCACGTGCCCGAAGCCTCGGCTCAACGGCTGCTGCTCGAAAACGGCGACGTCGACGCCGCGCGCAACCTGAGCCCCGATAGCCTCTCCACGCTTTCGAAGGCCGGCAAGATCAAGGTCGCAACGTGGCCGGCGTCAGCCCTGCTCTACTTGAGCCTGAACACAAAAAACCCGAACCTGGCCAAACCGGAAGTACAGCAGGCGATGAAGTGGCTCGTCGACTATGACGGCATCCAACGCAACATCGTCAGCACCACTTACAAGGTTCACCAGACGTTCCTGCCCGACGGCTTCCTCGGCACGCTCAACGCCAACCCCTACCGGCAAGACGTTGCCAAGGCGAAGGCCCTGCTCGCGAAAGCCGGTTTGGCCAAAGGGTTCGACGTGACGATGGACATGCCGAACGACTACCCGTTCCTCGAAATCGCACAGGCATTACAGGCCAACTTCGCACAAGGCGGCATTCGCGTACGGCTGATCGCCGGCGACGCGAAACAGGCGATCGGCAAATATCGTGCGCGGCAGCACGACATCTTCATCGGCGAATGGTCGCCCGATTACCTCGATCCGAACAGCAACGCTCGCGCTTTCGCGTGGAACCCGGACAACTCCGATCAGGCCCAATACAAGATGCCGGCATGGCGCAACGGTTGGGCGGTCCCCGAACTGACGGCGCAAACCGAAGCCGCGCTGATCGAACCGTCGCCGCAAAAACGCGCGAAAGACTATCAAGCGCTCCAGCAACAAGTGCTCGACAAGTCGCCCTTCATCATCATGTTCGAGAAGGTCGTGCAAGTGGCAACGCGCCCCGGCGTGACGGGGCCCGAGATCGGACCGCTCAACGACTACGTATCGTATAAGCCGCTGAGCAAATAGCGCGCTCACCGCATCCGCACGCCTTGGCCATCTCCTAAGTAAATGCTCAAATCACCGCAGCAGTGACATCACGCTCAGCGCACGCCAGCCCGGCGCGCGCTGAGCGCCCACCGTCGCCGCAGCGGACCGCGGGTTTTCCTTAGGCTTCACCGCCGGCCCCTCCCACCTCGTTCCCACCTCCCGCCAATCGGCCGCCAGGCGCGCCAGCCATGGTTCGCCAAGCCCTAGACGTGGTTCTCGCAACCCTCGAATCGGCTATGCAAACCCGCTTGCAGAATTAGTTATCTCATGTAACTATTATTCAACGAAACGAAATATGCGAACCCGGCACGAGTCAGGGTATCGCTAAAGGAGACAAGGTCGTGAACCTCAACAACAAGACCCTCGTTGTCACCGGCGTAGCATCGGGCATCGGTGCAGAAGTCGCCCGCCTTGCCCGCTTCCACGGCGCCCGCGTGATCGGCGTGGATCGGCACCCCGTCAGCATGACGCTCGACGGCTTCCATCTGGCGGACCTGGGTGATCCGGACGCCATCGACACGCTGGTCGGCCGATTGCCCGAACGGATCGACGCACTGGCGAACATTGCAGGTGTGCCCGGCACCGCACCGGTGGATGTCGTCGCCCGCGTCAACTATCTCGGGCTGCGCCACCTCAGCGAAGCGCTGCTGGCCCGCATTGCGCCGGGCGGCTCGGTCGTCAACGTCGCCTCGATCCTCGGCGCACAGTGGCCCGAGCGGACCGACCTTCATCGCGAGCTGGCCGAAACCGCCGGGTTCGGTGCCGCGTTGCAATGGTTGCGCGAGCATCCGGTCGAACAGGCAACGTGCTACCAGTATTTCAAGGAGGCGTTGATCGTATGGAGCGCCCGGCGCTCGCAAGACTGGTTCGCACAGCACTCGGTTCGAGTGAACAGCGTCGCACCAGGGCCCGTCTTTACGCCGATTCTGAGCGACTTCGTCACGATGCTCGGCCCCGAGCGCGTCGAGGCCGATGCCAAAAAGATGAAGCGCCCGGCGTATGCCGACGAAGTGGCCGAGGCGATCGTCTTTCTCGCATCGGACGCCGCGCGCTGGATCAACGGCGTGAATCTTCCCGTCGACGGCGGCCTGGCCGCTACCGCGATTTGATCGGCACTCCCATCATTCGACAATCAGGAGACCTCACTCATGCATGACTTGCCTGCCTTCAAGCTCGCCGCTTCCGAAACGTGGCACGGAAAGACCTTCAATGGCGACTGGATCGACGCGCGCGGCGGTCTCATCGATGTCGTCGAACCGGCATCCGGCCGCTTGCTGCATCAAGTGGGCCGCGCGACGACGGACGACGTTCATGCTGCAGTCGAGCAAGCACGCGCCGCGCAGCGCGCATGGGCGGCCACGCCCCCGCGCGAACGCGCAGCGGTCTTTCATCGCGCCGCATCGATACTCCAAGCCCACGCTGCTGCTGCGGCTGCATTGATCGCACGGGAAACGGGCGCGATTCTCCCGAAGGGCGAGCACGAGGTGCGAGAGGCGATCGTGCTGCTTCAGCGCGCCGCGGCCATGCCGCTGCAGGCGCAAGGACAAGTCCTGCCGAGCACGCCGGGCCGCCTCAGTCTCGCGCGTCAATTGCCGCTCGGCGTCATCGGCGTTATCTCGCCGTTCAATTTCCCGCTCGTTCTGTCGCTGCGCTCCGTCGCCCCGGCATTGGCGGTAGGCAATGCCGTCATCGTCAAGCCGGACCCGCGCACGCCTTACGCCGGCGGATTCGTTCTCGCTGAAGTGCTGGCGCAAGCCGGCCTGCCCAAAGGGCTGCTGCACGTGTTGCCCGGCGGGGCCGACGTCGGACAAGCCCTTGTCGAGGCACCGGGCGTGCCGATGATCGCCTTCACGGGCTCCACCGCAGCCGGGCGCAAGATCGGCGAATTGGCCGGCCGGCATCTGAAGAAGGTCTCGCTCGAGCTCGGCGGCAAAAACGCATTGATCGTGCTCGAAGACGCCGACCTGGACAAGGCCGTATCGGCCATCGCATTCGGGGCGTGGTTTCATCAAGGGCAAATCTGCATGGCAACCGGCCGCGTACTCGTTCATCGCAAGATCGCCGCCGAACTCACGCGTCGGCTCGCCGATAAAGCCAAGCATCTGAGCGTCGGCGACCCCGCCACGTCGGCGGTCGCCCTTGGGCCCATCATCGATCAACGCCAGTTGCAACACGTCAAGGACATCGTCGATGCGTCGGTGAAGGCCGGTGCCGTGGTCGAGGCAGGCGCCACGCATGAAGGGCTCTTCTACGCGCCGACCGTGCTGTCGAGCGTCGCGCCGGGCATGCGCGCGTTCGACGAAGAAGTGTTCGGCCCCGTCGCGAGCGTAGCAGTCTTCGATACCGACGACGAGGCCGTCGCG
>CBJMQH010000480.1:0-4285 GCA_966431825.1 uncultured Trinickia sp. | reverse complement strand
CCGAAGGGCCGCCGTATCGAAACGCGCTTCCCGGATCCGATGGCGAACCCGTACCTCGCGTTCTCGGCGCTGATGATGGCCGGTCTCGACGGTGTGCAGAACAAGATCCATCCGGGCGAAGCCGCGGACAAGAATCTGTACGATCTGCCGCCCGAAGAAGACGCAAAGATCCCGACCGTCTGTGCCGGCCTCGAGCAAGCGCTCGAAGCGCTCGATAAGGATCGCGAGTTCCTCACGCGCGGTGGCGTGTTCACCGACGGCATGATCGACGCGTACCTCGAGCTGAAGGAAGGCGAGCTGCAACGCTTCCGTATGACGACGCACCCGATCGAGTTCGAGATGTACTACTCGCTGTAAGCGAATGCCGTGCGCCCGGCCCGGTTCTTTGGGAATCGAGGCGCACGTCTTTCTCGTCTCGAAGGGACGGCTGCGCCGTCCCTTTTTCGTTCGTTGTTTCGTATGCCGTCACATCGATGCGGCCGTGAATCGACATGGGGCTCAAGAACTTGATGAAGGCGAGAAAAGGTCAGGCCGACGCGCTGACCGATGATGCTACGCTCGCGGCGTCCGGTTTGCTGCCGGGCCTCGAAGCGTTGCCGACGGTGGCGCTCGTGCTCGAAAAACGCACGTTGCGGGTCGCGTTCGCGAACCCCTCGGCCGAATCGATGCTCGATCTCTCGCGCCGGCAGCTCGTGCAGATGTCGTGGTCCGACATTTTCGCGAACGGCGATGAGCTCGTGGCGACGATCGGCGCGATCGCCGAGCAGCGCTTTCACGCGACGCACCTCGACGCGGTGCTCGAGCGGCCCGGTCGAGAGCCGCTGCACGTGCACATCATCGTCGGCTTTCTCGAAGCGGCACCCGAGTACGTCTTGCTCGAGCTGTTCGAAAACGAACGCCATTTGCGTACCGATCGCGAAGAGCGCATTCATGATCTGTCTGCCGTCAACAAGCAGCTGATCCGCAACCTCGCGCACGAGATCAAGAACCCGCTCGGCGGGATTCGCGGTGCGGCCCAGCTGCTCGAATTCGAGCTAGGCGAGCGCGAGCGGCACGAGCTCGCCGAGTACACGCAGGTCATCGTGAAGGAGTCCGATCGATTGCAGACGCTCGTCGATCGTCTGCTCGAACCGCATCGGCATCCGCACATCGTCGGCGACGTCAACATTCATGAAGTCTGCGAGCGCGTGCGCGCGGTGATCACGGCCGAGTTTCCGCGCGGCCTCACGATCGAACGCGACTACGACGTGAGCGTGCCCGATCTGCGCGGCGACAAGGAGCAGCTGATACAGGCGCTGCTCAACATCGTGCGCAACGCGGCGCAAGCGCTGCGCGAGCGTATTCGGCAGGGCGACGCACGGATCGAGCTGCGCACACGTATCGCGCGCAAGGTGACGATCGCCAAACGGCTGTACAAACTGGCATTGGACTTGCGTGTCGTCGACAACGGCCCCGGCATTCCCGACGACATCCGCGACCGCATTTTTTATCCGCTCGTATCCGGCCGCGAAGACGGCAGCGGGCTCGGCCTCACGCTCGCGCAGACCTTCGTGCAACAGCACGACGGCTTGATCGAAGTAGAGAGCCGCCCGGGACATACCGAGTTTCACATTCTGTTGCCGCTCGATGCTTGAGTCATTGCGCTTCACTCATAAAAGACCCACTCTATGAAGCCGATCTGGATAGTAGACGACGACCAATCGATCCGTTGGGTGCTCGAGAAGGCACTGGCGCGCGAGAACATGCCCACGCGCAGCTTTCCGAGCGTGCGCGAGGCGCTCGCCGCGCTCGATCACGAAAGCCCGCAAGTGCTGGTCTCCGACATTCGGATGCCGGGCGCATCGGGGCTCGACCTGCTGCAGGCGATCCGCGAACGGCTGCCCGCGCTGCCGGTCATCATCATGACGGCCTATTCGGACCTCGACAGCGCCGTCGCGGCGTTCCAAGGCGGAGCCTTCGAGTATCTGGCGAAGCCGTTCGATATCGATAAGGCCGTCGAGCTGATTCGCCGCGCCGTCGACGAAAGCATGCGCGGTACGCACGCGAACGAAGCGGTGCTGACCGAAGCGCCCGAAATGCTGGGGCAGGCGGGCGCGATGCAGGACATGTTCCGTGCGATCGGCCGCCTCTCTCATTCTGCGGCGACCGTGCTGATCACGGGCGAGTCGGGCACCGGCAAAGAGCTCGTCGCGCGTGCGCTGCACCGTCATAGCCCGCGCGCCGACGGCCCGTTCATCGCGCTCAATACGGCGGCGATTCCGAAGGATCTGTTGGAGTCCGAACTGTTCGGCCACGAGCGCGGTGCGTTCACGGGTGCTCAGGCGATGCGCCAGGGGCGCTTCGAGCAGGCCGAGAACGGTACGCTGTTCCTCGACGAAATCGGCGACATGCCGTTCGACCTGCAGACGCGCCTGTTGCGCGTCCTTTCGGACGGCCAGTTCTATCGCGTGGGCGGTCACAATCCGCTGCGCGCCAATGTGCGGGTGATCGCGGCGACCCATCAGAACCTCGATGCGCGCGTGCGTCAAGGGTTGTTCCGGGAAGACCTTTATCACCGGCTGAACGTCATCCGGCTGCGTTTGCCGGCGCTGCGCGAGCGCCGCGAAGACATTCCGCTGCTCACACGCCACTTCCTGCAAAAAAGCGCGCGTGAGCTCGGCGTGGAGCCCAAGCGCGTATCGGAAGAGGCGCTGGCGTACCTGTCGTCGCTGCCGTTCCCGGGTAACGTCAGGCAGCTCGAAAATCTCGCGAACTGGCTGACGGTGATGGCGCCGGCGCAGACCATCGAGATCAAGGACTTGCCGCCTGACCTCGTGGCGACGCAAACGGAGTCCGGCGACATCGTGTCCGGAACCTCGAACGGCATGTCGGGCGGATCGCAAGGGCTCGGCGCGGTATCGGCGGACGCGCAGGGCGCCCCTGCGGCCACGGCCGGCGCGAGCGCACCTGCATCGCTCGCAGGCGTTGCGACGGGGTTGCCTGTCAGTATCTGGGAGAGCGGTCTGCGTGCCGAAGTCGCGCGCATGCTGCGCGAAAACACGGCCGATGTGATGGACGAGCTTGCACGACGGTTCGAGGCTGCCGTGATTCGCGAGGCGCTGGACTTTACGCGTGGGCGCAAGGTCGAGGCGGCCGAACGTCTGGGGATCGGGCGCAATACGATCACGCGCAAGATTCAGGAGTTGCGGCTCGAGTCCTGACGGACCGAGTGGTGCTCAAGTGCCGGCATCTACGCCCGGCCCGCCAGCGCGGCGGTGCCGGGCGTTCTTTTTTCGGGGCGCTGCGGGTTCTATGCCGTTTTCAGCTCGGCGATCACGGGCGCGTGATCGGACGGCTGGTCCCACTTGCGCGGGGTCTTGTCGACTTCGCAGTGGGTACAGTTCGCCGCGAGTGCCGATGACAGCAGGATGTGGTCGGTACGCAGGCCGGCGTTGCGCCGGAAGGCGAGCATCCGGTAGTCCCACCAGGTGAACGTTTTTTCCGGTTGCTCGAAACGACGAAAGGCATCAATCAGGCCGAGGCCGACGAGTTTATCGAACGCGGCGCGCTCTTCGGGCGAGACGAGGTTCTGGCCGACCCAGGCTTGCGGATCGTGAACGTCGCGGTCCTCCGGGGCGATGTTGTAGTCGCCGAGCAGCGCGAGCGACGGGTAGCGTGTCAGTTCGTCGGCGAGCCAGCCGGCGAGGGCATCGAGCCAACGCAGCTTGTAGGCGAACTTGTCGCTGCCGGGTGCCTGGCCGTTGGGGAAGTAGGCCGAAACGATCCGTGTGCCGCCGATCGTGGCCGCGATCACGCGCTGCTGTTCGTCCTCGAATCCGGGGATGTTGCGCTGGATCGTCGCTGCGTCGACCTCGATACCGTCGCGCACGAGGATCGCTACGCCGTTGTAGGTCTTCTGGCCCGCGCACCAGCTGCGGTATCCCTTGGCCGTCAGTTCGGCATGGGGGAACTTCTCGTCGGGCAGTTTCAATTCCTGCAGGCAGAGCACGTCGCACTGGGAAAGCTCCAGCCAATCGATGACGTGTTGCTGACGGACCTTTAATGAATTGACGTTCCAGGTGGCGATTTTCATAGGTTTTCGGATCCTTCCCGCTTGAGCGTTTGCCTGCGTCAAACACCCTGATTCTTCCGTTGTGCGCCCGGCGTGGCGTTCTCTGCACGGGGGCTGCAGTGGGTTTCGGCAGCCGGCAGTCTATCAGGCTACAGCACCGGATCGCAGCGGCGTCCGGAAGGGGCGACGCGCTACGCGGAACGCCCCGCTCTGTAAACTGCGCCGCTACGGGGC
>CBJMQH010000479.1:0-4293 GCA_966431825.1 uncultured Trinickia sp. | reverse complement strand
GTGCGGGAACGAGCCCATGTCGCAGGAACCCTGCACATTGTTCTGGCCGCGCAGCGGATTGACGCCGACGCCTTCGCGGCCCACGTTGCCGGTCGCCATCGCAAGGTTCGCGATACCCATGACCATCGTCGAGCCTTGCGCATGCTCGGTCACGCCCAGGCCGTAGTAGATCGCGGCATTGCCGCCCGTGGCGTAGAGGCGTGCGGCGGCGCGCACTGCATCGGCCGGCACGCCCGTGATATCGGCCGTTGCCTCGGGGGCGTTCTCCGGCTGGGCCACGAATGCGCGCCATTGTTCGAAGGCGAGCGGCTCGCAGCGTTGCGCGATGAACGCCTCGTTCAGGAGTCCTTCGGTCACGATAACGTGGGCGAGCGCGTTGACGATCGCCACGTTCGTACCGGGGCGCAGCTGCAGGTGGTGAACTGCCTTGACGTGCGGACCATCGACAAGGTCGATGCGACGCGGATCGACGACGATGAGCTTCGCGCCTTCGCGGACGCGTCGCTTCAGGCGCGAGCCGAACACGGGGTGCCCGTCGGTCGGGTTCGCGCCGATCACCATGATCACGTCGGACTGACCGATCGAAGCGAACGTCTGCGTGCCGGCCGATTCGCCGAGCGTCGTTTTGAGGCCATAGCCCGTCGGCGAATGGCATACGCGTGCGCAGGTATCGACATTGTTGTTGCCGAACGCCGCGCGCACGAGTTTTTGCACGAGATAGGTCTCTTCGTTCGTGCAGCGCGACGACGTGATCCCGCCGATCGAATCGCGGCCGTATTTGCCCTGGATGCGGCGGAACTCCGAGGCCGCATAGGCGAGCGCTTCCTCCCAGCTCACTTCGCGCCACGGGTCGGTGATGCGCGCACGGATCATCGGCTTCGTGATGCGGTCCTTGTGCGTGGCGTAGCCCCAGGCAAAGCGCCCCTTCACGCAGGCGTGCCCCTCATTCGCTTGCCCGTTCTTGTGCGGCACCATGCGCACGACTTGCGAGCCTTTCATCTCGGCCTTCAGCGAACAGCCGACGCCGCAGTATGCGCATGTGGTGACGACCGAATGCTCGGCTTGGCCGAGCACCGTGATGGTCTTCTCGATGAGCGTCGCGGTCGGGCAGGCCGCCACGCACGCGCCGCACGAGACGCACTCCGACTCCATGAACGGCACGTCTTCGCTTGCGGCCACGCGCGATTCGAAGCCGCGCCCGGCGATCGTCAGCGCGAACGTGCCCTGTGTCTCTTCGCAGGCGCGTACGCAGCGGTTGCAGACGATGCACTTCGAAGGGTCGTACGTGAAGTAAGGATTCGATTCGTCTTTTTGGTCCTTGAGGTGGTTGGCGCCCTCGTAGCCGTAGCGCACTTCGCGCAAGCCCACGACGCCGGCCATGTCCTGCAGCTCGCAGTTGCCGTTGGCGGGGCAGGTCAGGCAGTCGAGCGGGTGATCGGAGATGTAGAGTTCCATCACGTTGCGTCGCAGCGACTGCAGGCGATCGCTCTGCGTGCGCACACGCATGCCGGCTTCCACGGGCGTCGTGCACGAGGCCGGGTAACCGCGCCGGCCTTCGATCTCGACGAGGCAGAGGCGGCAGGAGCCGAACGGTTCGAGCGAATCGGTGGCGCAGAGTTTGGGCACGTTGACGCCCGCTTCGATCGCGGCGCGCATGACCGACGTGCCGGCCGGGACCGTCACGGCCTGGCCGTCGATTTCGCGCGTGACGTCGGTGTCGGCATGCCGGCGCGGCGTGCCGTAATCGGTGTCGTCGAAGGGCGCAGCCATCGCTGCGCGTTTGCAGGCGCAGTTGCCGGAGCCGCAGCCGCCGGTGTTGGCCGTGCCGGAGGATTGAGCGATTGCGTCGGACATGAGTCGTTTACTCCAGCATCAAGCCGCAGCCGCATTCGGCTGGACGGGAACGAGACCGAAATCTTCGGGGAAATGATCGAGCGCCGAAAGGACGGGGTAGGGCGTCATGCCGCCCATCGCGCACAGCGAGCCCGAGACCATCGTGTCGCACAGATCGCGCAGCAGCGTGACCTGCCGCTCGGACGTGTCGCCGCCGCGGATGCGTTCGATGACTTCGACGCCGCGCGTCGAACCGATTCTGCACGGCGTGCATTTGCCGCACGATTCGAGCGCGCAGAAGTGCATGGCGTACTGAGCGAGCTCGGCCAGATTCGACGTATCGTCGTGCACGACGATACCGCCGTGACCCACCACGGCGCCGACGGCCGCGTAGGCTTCGTAGTCGAGCGGGATGTCCCATTGATGCTCGGGCAGATAGGTGCCGAGCGGGCCGCCGACCTGGATCGCGCGTGCGGGCCGGCCGCTGGCCGTGCCGCCGCCGAATTCGTCCAGCAGCGTACGCAGCGTGACGCCGAACGCGAGCTCGACGAGTCCGCCTTGCCGCACGTTGCCGGCCAATTGGAACGGCAGTGTGCCGCGCGAGCGGCCCATGCCGAAGTCGCGGTAGAACGCCGCACCGCGCGCGAAGATGATCGGTACCGTGGCAAGCGTGATCACGTTGTTGATCACGGTCGGCTGGCCCCAGAGGCCTGAGAGCGCCGGCACCGGCGGCTTGGCGCGGACGATGCCGCGTTTGCCTTCCAGCGATTCGAGCAGCGCCGTTTCCTCGCCGCAGACATAGGCGCCTGCGCCCTTGGCTACCGCGAGCTCGAATGCGTGGCCCGAGCCGAGCACGCTGGCGCCGAGCCAGCCGGCCGCGCGCGCGCGCTCGATCGCCGTATTGAGCGTCGCGATCGCGTGCGGATATTCGCTGCGCACGTAGATGTAGCCTTGCGTCGCGCCCGTCACGATGCCCGCGATGATCATGCCTTCGATCAGGCAATACGGATCGCCTTCCATCGCGAGTCGATCGGAGAACGTGCCCGAGTCGCCTTCGTCCGCATTACAGACGATGTATTTCTGCGCCGCCTGCGCTTCGCGCACGGTGCGCCATTTGATGCCGGCCGGGAAGGCTGCGCCGCCGCGGCCGCGCAGGCCCGATTCGATCAGTGCGTCGACGGCCTCACCGCCGTTCATCGCAAGTGCTAACTTGAGGCCCGCGAGCCCTTCGTGCGCGACGTAGTCGTCGATCGACAGCGGATCGGTAATGCCGAGCCGCGCGAACGTGAGCCGCTGCTGGCGCTTCAAGTACGGCAATTCTTCCACGAGACCGACCGCCCGCGCATGGCTGCGCGCAGCCGGTGCATTCGCGAGCCAGTCCGCGTCGAACAGTGCGCCGACGTCGCCGGTTTCTACGTTGGCGTAGCCGACGCGGCCTTCGGGCGTCTGAACTTCGACGAGCGGTTCGAGCCACAGCAGGCCGCGCGATCCGTTGCGCACGAGCTCGATGGCGACACCGCGGCGGGCGGCTTCGTGTGCGATCGCCTCGGCCAGGGCGTCGGCACCGAGCGCGAGCGCCGACGAGTCGCGGGGAACATAAACGCGGGTCATACGGACTCCTTCACGCCGGTGCGGGCTGCGTCGAGCAGCCGGTCGAATTTCTCGGGCGTGACTTTGGCATGCAGGACGCCGTTGACCGTGAGCGCCGGCGACAGCGCACATTGGCCGAGACAATAGACCGATTCGAGCCCGATCTCCGGGGTATGCGCGTCGTGTGCCGCATGGCGCTCGTGCGCATCGGCGTGGGCATGACCGGCTGCGAACCGGCACCCGGTGCGCGCCTCGATATGCTGCGCAAGCGCTTCGGTGCCCATGCTGCGGCAGGCTTCGGCGCGACAAAGCGCGACCGTTACCCGCGCCGGCGGGGCCGTGCGGAAATGGTGGTAGTACGTGAGGACGCCGTGGACTTCGGCGCGCGAGAGGTTGAGCGCGCGCGCGAGGGGCGCGAGCACGTCGGGCGGCACGTAGCCGATCTCGTCCTGGATGGCGTGCAGCACCGCCAGCAGCGATGCGCCCGGCACCACATGCCGGCGTACGAGTTCATCCGGCGCGACGGCGCTGGCGTTTTCCAAGGTGGGGCTCCTCTTTACGTCAATATGCACTTGCTCGACATATGGCGTGCATATATGCTCGGCTTTGACCGTTTGTCCACGAACAATAGGCTGGCTGCACCCGTTGTGCAATAGGAAATCGGATTGCATAAATGATTGAGATCAAATGCGTCACCGAATTGATCGTGCGCGACACGGCGGGCCGCGAGGCGAGCCTGACCGACATCGTGCCGTTGCTTGCGCTAGTCGACGAGACCGGTAGTATCGCCCAGGCGGCGGAGCAGCGGCGTATGTCTTACCGGCATGCCTGGGGGCTGTTGCGTGCACTCGAGGCGCGGCTCGGCGGCGA
>CBJMQH010000478.1:0-4299 GCA_966431825.1 uncultured Trinickia sp. | reverse complement strand
ATGTCGCTCGTCGCAACGACGACCTTGGTTGTTGCATTGACGGCCTGGGACATCATCCAGCGCGACGCGAAGACGACGGCAGTCAGGCCGGCCGCGGCGGCAATGAAAAGCATGAACAGGGCGCGAAAGTTTTTCATGACGTTCACCTTGCGAAATCGGTTGTATCGATATGTGCGCTCGAGGCTGCGCTGCTTGCTCTGCAAGCTGCAACCTGCGCGTTGGGCTGACGGTTTGGGGTCCGGGAGGATGTGTGCTGGAGTCAGCGCTTCAGGCGTGGGCCGCGCACACAATCGAGCGGCGACGTATGGCGGCGGGACGGGCTCGCTTCCCCTGTGCCGCAAGCCGATGCGCTGCGTGGGCCGCGCGTTTGCCGCCGGGCGCACGTGCGGAACCGATACGCCTTGTTCTGCTCGAGGCTGCCGCTGCAGCCCGTCTGATCGTCATGTTCATGACGCTTCCCCCGTGTTCGCCCGTCGTGGCCGGCGAGCCTGAATCGATGCAGCGCCTGCGCGCTCGTGCGAGCGCACGCTGCAGGTTTTCTCGTCCGCGCTAGGGGCCCGAAGGCGTCACGGCGCGGCTTCTCGTTGCAATCTTTCTGTCGCTCGGACGGCACACGCTCCGGCTATACGGCAGCCGTGCGTGGCCTCCTGGCGACCCCCCTTACGTCGTGCCGGTGCTCGGCGGATTGCCGCGCGGCGCCGGTCTTCGAATTTCCGTCATGCATTTGCGAACAACACGATCACGGCCCCGACGGCGATCGCGACGCCGTAAGGCAGTGCACCGATCGATGACGCTGCGACGCGCTGAGTCGGCTGGGCGGCACGCAGCTCGCCGGGCGTCGCCGCCATCGTGATCAACATCGACATCGCATTCGTGACACCTTCGCGTACACGACGCTTGCGGAGCATCACGCTCAGTGCAAGGACACCGCCGACAATGGCCGCGGCGAGGGCCGTTTCGAATGCGCCAAGCGCGCCGCAAAAAGCACCCACGGCGGCCATCAACTTGACGTCACCCGCGCCCATGACGCGCATCAAGTAGGGCGGCAAGAACATGAGACCGCCCGTAAGCAGGCCGGAGAGCCACCACAACGAACCCGACGAGAAGCCGTGCAGGGCGATCTGAACAGGCAGTGCGGCTGCAACGCCTGTTGCCGTGAGCCAGTTCGGGATGCGCCGGGCATGCAGGTCATACATCATGGCGACGCCAACAAGCGTCACAACGCATGGGCCGATCGGAAAATGCACCCCGTTCATGGCTTGCCTTCTTTCTCTCGAGTTGTGATTCGGGCGGTGCCGGGATACATGCGGGTCGCGCTTTGCCGCGAAGGCGGTGGGGCGCGACGCCGTCAAGGACCGGCACCGGGAGCTCAAGCTAGACGCCGGTCAAGCGCCCGCCGAGAGCTTGTTCGAGACGTTCGTGAAGACGGCGTTGAGCTCGCCCCCGAGTGCCGTTACCGTTGCGATGATGGCCACCGAAATCAGGCCGGCCAGCAGGCCGTATTCGATTGCCGCGACGCCGTCTTCTTCACGCAGAAATTGTTGGATGAATTGCTTCATGTTGTCCCCCGAAGGAAAAGATCGACTTCCAATTTGCCGTTACCGGAACATCCGGATTTGGCGACTTACCGTCCGACAGCGACGGCGATGGTCTTGCAGGCCGTAAAACGTATTGCAGTGCAAAGCGCTTTTCGTCCCGCCTTCTCCAGCTGTGCCGCCTCGCTTACGCGGGAGCCGCACCGCTGAAGTTCGTTGCCAAGACCTGCGTTGCTGCTGCTGGGCTCGGCGTTTTTTCGTTGGGGGGGATAAGGCAACGGGTATGCCACCGGGGCTGAAAGCCTTGTCGGGCGGGCGGTCGCCAGTTGCGCACACCTCGTTGGCGGTAGGCTTGGGACAGCCGATGTTTCGTTTCTGATACGCACTGGCGCCGCGCGGCGCTCGTCATTCGCCGGGCAGAACGTGTCGTTCCGCACGCGGCGCAAGCGCCGCAGTCATGGCAAAGCCGACTTGGCCCAATCGCGCTTTCGTCTAGGAAAACCGCAGGGCACGAGTGTCGCAACGGTGAGACGTGGGCCAGACATGCGCTGCGTTAGCGGACTCCGCGTCGGCCCGTCTGTGGGAAAGCGTACTTTTTACCGCTTTTGCGCAGATCCGTAGTGCGCCGGATCACGTTTTTTCCTATGGCAATTTCGAGATAGCTCATCTATGTTGCATTGCATATAAAACAAATGCGACATGCTGGCCGGTTTCTTCATAGGGATAAAACGAAGTCATTGGCTTTGCGTGCCGCAGTTCGACTATTCCGAGGCAGGGCATCCGTTACCGCGTACATCGTTCGCTGGGGGCGTGGATGATGCGTAGGGAATCGGGCGTCCAGGCGTCTTGCCGTTGTCTGGCGAGATTCGGGCGACAGGACCGCACAGACGGTTCGTCGCGCTGGTTTTGTCGGTTCGGACATCTCAGGATGAGTGCGTCTGAACTGATAAAAATCAAAATGGCGTTGGCTTGCTACCGGTAACGTGACGTGAACACGATGCAAGCCGAACGGGGGACAACATGACCATCGCTGCAAATCCGCTGTGCGCCGAGCGCACCGTGCTTTTCATCTCGCCGAAACCCGATCTGGATACGGTGGATGCGCTCGTTGCGGCCGGCTGGCACATCGTGCATGCCAAATCGCCGCAGCAAGCGGTGCGGGTGCTCGAGCGCAGTACGGTTCGCGTGGGTATTGTCGAAACGCCGACCGATTGCACGCCGCTCCAGCTGGCCGAACTCGAAATGTGCGTCTCGTATACCGACGTGACCTGGATTGCGCAAGTGCACCCGGGGCAGGTCGAAGGAGAGGCGATTCGCCGGTTCATCCTCGACTATTGCTTTGATTTCGCAACGCTGCCGTGCACGGACGGGCGGCTCGCCATCGTGCTCGGTCACGCGCATGGGCTCTCGAAGTTGCGCGAAAAGGCCTGTGAAGCGCCGATCGAAGCGTCGTGCTGCACGATGATCGGGCGTTCGGAGCCGATGCAAAAGCTCTATCGCGGCGTCGATAAATGCGCCCGCAACGACGCGCCGGTCTTCATCTCCGGTGAATCGGGCACGGGCAAGGAATTGACCGCGCACGCGATCCACGAGCACTCGGGGCGCGCCGCGGCTCCGTTCGTCGCGATCAATTGCGCGGCGATTCCGCCGTCGCTGCTGCAATCGGAGCTGTTCGGCCACGAACGCGGGGCGTTTACCGGCGCCCTGCAGCGCAAGATCGGGCGCATCGAGGCGGCGGCCGGCGGCACGCTCTTCCTCGACGAGATCGGCGACATGCCGCACGAATGCCAGGCGGTACTGCTGCGCTTCCTGCAAGAGGGCACGATCGAGCGGCTCGGCGGCAATGCCTCGATCAAGGTCGATGTGCGGATCGTTTCGGCCACGCACGTGGACCTGATGAGCGCAATCGAAGCGGGGCGCTTCCGGATGGACTTGTTTCACCGGCTTTGTGTATTGCGGCTCGATGAACCGCCGCTGCGCTCGCGCGGCGGCGATATCAAGCTGCTCGCTCATCATGCGCTCGAAACGCATCGGCGCGACGGCGCGCGCAAGATCCGCGGGTTTTCGAGCGATGCGATGGAAGCGATGTTCAACTACGCATGGCCCGGCAACGTCCGTGAGCTGATCAATTGTGTGCGGCGTGCCGTTGTGATGGCCGAAGGCCGGTTTATCACGGCACACGATCTGGGCTTGCCCGATGTGGCGCACAAGTGCGGGCGCACGCTGGCCGAGGTTCGCTGCGAAGCTGAGCGTGCCGCCGTGCGAGAGGCGCTCGCACGTCACGCCTATAGTCTGTCGAGCGCAGCAAACGAGCTCGGCATCTCGCGCGCGACACTCTACCGGCTCATGAACGCAATCGGCCTGCGCGCCGAGGCACCTGTCATGCGGCAGCTGCGTATGCTCGACACGACGGAAGAGGGCGATTCGCCTGCGGGCGGTACGGCCGACCCGCAAGGCCAACGGGCCGTGAGCGACCGGCAGCACGAGCGCATTACGATCTGATCCTACGAATCGACGCATCGCCGAGCGGCGCACCTTCAGTGCGCCGCTTTCCGCTTCAGCCGGTCGGTGTAAGCGAAACCCTTCGCACCGCCGCTCCCGCCGTTCTTGCCCGCGTCCGGAACTCTCCGGCATTCCCCGCGTTCTCAGCATCAGCCGCATTTTCGGCGTGGCGTTTGCCGCCGCGCTGCGAGCTGCCTTGTCTTTTCCTATTCGGCCGGTTCAGTTCTTGTTTCTGAGGAGTCAATATTCATGGTGCGTCCCG
>CBJMQH010000477.1:0-4307 GCA_966431825.1 uncultured Trinickia sp. | reverse complement strand
GGGCGCCCGGCGTCGTCTTCGGGAACGGCGCTGCACAAACCACCGCGCCGGTCACCGTTGCACCGTCGACCGACCGGCACGAGGCGTTGGTCCGCTCCGACACGTTCAAGACGATCCGCTCGGCGGTGTTCGCCTCGATGAACATGTCGGCCGCGTTGATGATGTCGCGCGCGCAGGTTCGCGAAGGCATCGAACAGGTCGCCGCCGAAACGATCGCGCGCGAGCGGCTCGCGATCACGCTGGCCGAGCAGATGCTGATCGTCGACGAGATCGTGAACGACATGTTCGGCGTCGGGCCGATCGAGCCGTTGCTCGCCGACGAGCGCGTGACCGACATCCTCGTGAACGGCCCCGACCAGGTCTACGCCGAGCGCAGCGGACGCCTCGAACTCACGCCGCTCAAGTTTCGCGACAACGCGCATGTGATCAACGTCGCCCAGCGGATCGCCGCGGCCGTCGGGCGTCGCGTGGACGAGAGCAGTCCGATGGTCGATGCGCGTCTTGCCGACGGCAGCCGCGTCAACGTGGTCCTGCCGCCGATCGCGTTGCGGGGTGCGTCGATCTCGATCCGCAAGTTCTCGAAGCGCAACATCACGCTCGCGAAGATGGCCCAACAGGGCAACATCTCGCCGGCGATGGTCGAAGTCCTGCGCATTGCGAGCGCCTGCAGGCTGAATATCGTCATTTCGGGCGGCACGGGCTCGGGCAAGACCACGTTGCTCAATGCGCTGTCGAACTTCATCGATCCGCACGAGCGGATCGTGACGATCGAGGATGCCGCCGAGCTGCAATTGCAGCAGCCGCATGTCGTGAGCCTCGAGACGCGCCCCGAAAACAGCGAAGGAACAGGCGGCGTCTCGCAGCGCGACCTTGTGCGCAACGCACTGCGTATGCGCCCCGATCGCATCATTCTCGGCGAAACGCGGGGCACGGAAGCCTTCGACGTGCTCCAGGCAATGAACACGGGTCACGACGGCTCGATGACGACGGTCCACGCCAATACGCCGCGCGACGCCATCACGCGGCTCGAAAGCATGGTCATGATGGCGAATGGCAACCTGCCGCTCGTTTCGATCCGGCGACAGATTGCGAGCGCCGTACATATGATCCTGCAGGTCGAGCGGATGCGTGACGGCATGCGGCGCGTCACGCGCGTGACCGAAATTGCCGGGATGGAGGGGGATGTCGTGATTACTCAGGACCTCTTCGCATTTCGCTTCGACGCAAACGCCTACGAAGAGCAGGTTCGGGGCCGGTTCGAATCGTCGTCGCTGCGGCCTGCGTTCGCGCAGCGCGCAGCGTACTACGGTCTCGAAGACGAATTGATCGGAGCGATGCAATCGTGACGCCGGCCGATGTCGTCGCACTGGCGGCGTTTTTTTCGATCATCGTTGCGGGCCTGATCGTGCGCGCGCTGCGCGACATCGGCCGGCGGCGGCCGGCCAAGCGGATCTCCCATCGTCTCGACACGCTGCTCGATGGACGCGGCAACGCGGACAGGGCGAAGCCAAAGCCGCGTGCCGAACGCGAAGCCGAACCGCTCTTGAGCCGAGCCAACCGGTACCGCGATCATGGCGAGTGGGAAACACTGCTGCGCGGCTGGGCGGAGCGCGTCTCGACGGTGGGCGGGCGCAACGCGATCCGCAAGATTGCGCTCGGCGCGGTAGCGGCCTGCGTGTTCGCACTGGTCGTGACCGGTCTCGCGCGCCTTGCACCGCTGCCGCGTGCCGTCATCGTCCTCGCCATGCCGTTCGTGGCCGCACGCATCATCTACGCGTGGATGGTCGCGAACTTCAAGCAACGTTTCCTGGCGGTCTTCCCCGATACGCTCGACCTCATCATCCGTGCCGTTCGCGCCGGCATTCCGGCCGTACAGGCGATCTGCACGGCCGGCGTGGAGAGCGAAGAACCCGTGCGCGCCACGTTTCGCACGATGGGCGATGCGCTGCTCGTCGGCGCCGAATTGAAGGAGACCCTCGAACAAGCCGCCGATCGGCTGCAGCTTGCCGACTTTTCGTTCTTCGCCGTCTGCCTCGTGCTGCAGCGCGAGACGGGCGGCAATCTGGCCGATACGCTCGAAAACCTCGCCGGGATCGTGCGCACGCGCCGGGACATCCGGGCCAAGACCCGCGCGCTGACCGCCGAAGGACGGATCGCAAGCAAGATCATCTCGGCCGTTCCGTTCTGGATCATGGGCTTTCTCTACATCGTCAACCGCCCTTACGTTTCGCTGCTCTTCAATACGCGTGCGGGCCACAAGATGCTCGTACTGGCCGCCGTGCTGCTTGCGATAGGACTCGCGATGATCCGCAAGATCGCCAACCTGGACACTTCGCGATGACGAACTATGACGCCTGGGCGAACTTCGCATTGGTCGCGCTCGTCGCGGTGCTCACCGTGGCGCTGGTCCTGCGCGGCGCGAGCAAACGTCAACGCATCGCACAACGGGTGCGTCAGGGCATTGCGCGCGCAACGAGCCATAACGCCGACACCAGCGCAAAGTCGATGCCGCAGCGCATCGCACGCCGGGTCGCTTCGCTCGGCGAGCACATGCCCGTCGTCGACGCAGCGCAACGCACCAAGCTCGCGCTGCGACTGGCGAGCGCGGGTTTTCGCGAACGACGCGCGGTCTCCGCGATGTCGGGGCTCAAGGTGGTGACCGGCGCGGCGCTCGCCCTATGCACGGTCGCGCTCGCCCCGCATCTGCCGCGCATCGGCAGCTACTTCGTTTTCCGCGCGCTGATGGTGGCGCTCGCGTTCATGATCGGCATGATGCTGCCCGAGCACGTCCTGCGCATCGCGATCGCGCGGCGGCAACGCGCGATCGCGGCAGCGTTGCCCGATGCGCTCGACCTGCTCGTCATCTGCACGAACGCCGGCAACAGCCTCGTCGTCGCCATCAAGCGCGTTGCCAAGGAATTGAAAACGATCTGCCCTGCCCTCGCCGACGAATTCTCGGTGACGGCCGATGAACTTCAGATCGGCGGCGACAGCGCCGCGGCACTCAACGCCATGGCGACGCGAATCGGCCTCGTATCGATGCGAGCGCTCGTGACGACGCTCGTGCAATCGCAGCAGTACGGCACGCCGATCACGCAGTCGCTCAAGATGCTTTCGCGCACGGAGCGCGCGATGCAGATCATCGCACTCGAAGAAAAAGCGGCGAAGCTCGCGCCGAAGATGACGCTGCCGATGATGATGTTCATCATGCCGACGGTCGCGCTGATCGCCGCCGGCCCGGCCGTCATCCGGCTCATCGCCGTGTTCCATCATTGACGGCCGATGCCGGCCGCGGAGGTTTCATGTATTTTCGATCCGCCCCACCACGCGCTGCATGGCTTACCGTTCGTGCCGGCATGCGGCTGTTGCTGCTTGCGGCAGCGGCGTCGGCCGTCACGTTCACGACGGGCTGCGCGAGCGGCGCGCACCTCGAGACGCATCCTGTGGTCGCCTCGCGCGGTGCCGATTCGACGACCGACTTGCGGATCGCCGAAAGCGCGCTCGCGAGCGGTGACACCGATCTGGCGACAACGCTGTTCGAAAAGGCGCTGAAGGCCGACCCGCAATCGCTCGCCGCGCAGCTCGGACTCGCCGACACCGTTTATCAGACCGGCGATGTCGCCCGGGCGGGCGCACTCTACGCGCGTGTGGCAGCGACAGCGGCAGGCGAGCCGCGCGCCCAACTCGGGCTCGCGCGTGTCGCACTGCGCTCGCGGCACCTCGGCGAAGCGATCACGCGCTATCGTGCGCTCGCAGCGGCTCACCCCGACAGCGCCGTCGCAGCCGAAGGGCTCGGGACGGCACTCGATCTGTCCGGCCGGCACGAGGAGGCGCAGGCCGTCTACCGTGCGGCGCTGCGGCTCCACCCCGAGGCGCAAGGCCTCACCACCAACCTGGGTTTGTCGCTGATCCTCGCCAAACGGCCGCGCGAAGGGGCGAACGTGCTGCTCGACATCGCAGCGCTGCCCGATGCACCGCGCGAGGCGCGCGAGAATCTCGCGCTCGCCTACGGGCTGCTCGGCAACGGTGAAGCCGCCAAACGTATTCTGAGCACGGCGATGCCGGCGGCTTCGGTCGAAGACAATCTCGCGTTCTACCATGCCTTGCGCGACCGGCTCGCCGCGGATACGCCAGCGGCACCCGCATCCGCGGGCGACAGTGGCGCGAGATCCGGCGCGAGATCCGGCGCAAGCGGAGGCGGCGCGCAGGTCGCTGCGGCTCCTACGCCGTCCGTCTCATCGGCCGGAGCACAGCAGTGAGCAGGCGCGCGCGCTTGCGTCAGGGCAACGCCGCGCGCGAGCGCGGGG
>CBJMQH010000476.1:0-4319 GCA_966431825.1 uncultured Trinickia sp. | reverse complement strand
CAGGTGAGCGCCGCCGCGCCTGCCGCGGCCGAGTCAGGCGACGCGGCCTGGTGCGACCTGTCTGACGCGATGCGCTCTAGCGCGACCCGCTCAATTTTCTGAACGCATTGCGGACCTTCGCGAGCGGCCCACGGCGGCGCCGCACGGTCTCGCCCCCTTGCGTGCGTGCCTGCATTTGATCGCGCAGGTTTTCCAGGTGGCGCTGCGTTTCGAGCTGGTCGATCGTCTGCCGCAACGCATCCCGGTTCTGTTCGAGCACCTGCCGGGCTTCGTCGCGCCGCGCCGGCGCTTCGGTCCGCGCGTTGCTCGCCTGCTCTCGTCGCGCCTGCGCCAGATGCTCGGCAAGTGTCACATGCGGTCGTGCCTGCGAGCGCTCGCCGCGCTGTTCGCGCTCCGGCTCGCTTCCGATGTGCGTGCGGCCCGGCGGCGTTGGCTGCGCCTGCTGCTCCACGCGTGGACGTTGGCCTTCGACGAACACGCGCGCGCTGCCGGGTTCCTCGACGAAGTGCGGCTGTACGTTTGCGTGCGTGTGCGGATCGACTTCCTCGATGAGAACGTCGTGCGGCGCACTACCCAATGGGCCGCCCGCACGCGGCGACTCGTCGGGGTGCGGCTGGGTCCGCGCCTGGGCATCCTCGGGCAATTCGACGAAATACTGCGGTCGCGATTGCGTGGCCACCAGCATGCCGGCATGCGCATGGTGCTCATCGATCTGTTCGCGAGTCGACTGAGGCGGCGACTGCGGCACGATTTGCCAGTCGTCGTGGAACCGATCGCCTGCCGCTTCGGCATGGCGCGCAGATTCGGGCGGCTGTGCATGATCGGTTTGCTGCGCGGGTTCTTCCAGCAACCGATCGAACGTGTGCGCGTCGACTTCCCCTTCGGAATCGCTGCCGGAGGATGACAAGCGGTCGCCTTCGGCATCGAGCAAACGGTCGAGAAATGCCGCATCGTCCTCTTCGGACGCGGGCCTGTTCGTGGCGGCGCTTGCTTCGGCGTCCTCCGGGTGCGAGACGTTCTCCTCATCGCCGTCCCGACGCGTGAGCGTCAACGCGTGTGCACCGAAGTCCTCGCTCGAGCTGTCGAAAAAGCTGTCGTGGACATGATGTTCGTATGTCCCGACACTGCCTTCGGAGTCCTCGCCGGAGCTTTCGTAGAACACCTCGCTTTCAGGTTCCTGCCGCCGCCCAAGCCCTTCCGAGCGCGTGTCGAAATCTTCGCTCGAGCTGTCGTAGAACATCTCGCGCTCGTCGTCGGCATCCCATGCGCGCGGCGAGTCGGTGCGGATCGAATCCGCCCCGACCGAATCGGCGCGTGTGAACTGCGGCGATTCGGTGCCGTGAGAACTGCGCCCGAGCGATTCGTCGCGCCACGATTCCTCGGGCCGCGGGCGTGCGCTTGCTTCGAGCACGCCGTCCACGCGTTCGTGTCCATGCGTGGCCGTCTCGACGAGCATCCAGCTGCGATAGTCGCTGATCGCAATGAACGCGGCCTTGAGCAGGCGAATGACATCGTGCTTGGCCGGATGCTTTGCTTGCCAGACGCTGAGCGGGCTGTCGGGAATGCTGTTCGAGACGATGCGCGACATGGCGTTCGGCACGGCCTTGAGCGCCATCGCACTGCTCCACGTCGAGAACTGGAAACGCGGCGCCGGTTCGGTGTCCGGCGCATCGGGCCGCGCGGCAGGCGTGCCGGCTTTGATGTGTTTGCTGCGCCAGCCGGCAAGCCATCCCGATTGCGGCATGACGACGGTGGGCGCATGGCCGACGGCGGCCTTCGCCAACACGACGACAGCCTGATGCAGGCCTTCCACGAAAGGATTGGCAAACATCTTGTCGAACGCAATGCCCTTTTGCATGACCGCGGCATGGCGCAGCTCTCCGCCCTCGCTGTTGGCGAGCGTCGGCGGATCGAAGCGGTTCTTGAACGCCGTCGAGCCCTTGAAGTTCATGGCGATGCTCGACGCCGAATAGAGCGGTACGGAGATTGCCACGGAGCCGAACGAAAGCTTCAGCGATCCGGTGCTGCCGTCTTCCTTGCGCGACTTCAGTTCCGGGCCGAGCCCCGACGAGGCAAACACGGCGGCTTCGCGCACCATCGCGTAGATCGCGTAACTGACTTGCTCGGCCGCAAAGCGCGCGGCGTTTGCGCGCGGGGCGCCCGACACGAGCGCCGTCATGGGGCCGACGGCCAGCAACGATGCGACGCCCGCTGCCGCGCCGCCGGCAGTCACCGCCAGCTGATTACGCGGCCGCTCCGGCTTTTCGAACGCCTTCACGATGCCGTAGACGGCATAGCCCGCGAACGCGGCATTCACGACGGCCGAGGCCGCGGGCCACGCGGTCGCGAGAGCGAACTGCGCGTTCGGGCGCGGGAGCACCCAATTCTCGACTTGCTGTTCGACGAGCCCGCCGACCGTTTTGCCGAGCGCGGTGGTCAGATAGGCGCGCACGAACTCGGTAGCGGCAGCCTTCGCGAGGTCTGCGCCCTTCAAGTGCTGGGACTGCGTGTGAGCCCACTGCCGCACGCCGCCGATCAGTTGCGACAGTCGCGATGACGTCGCCGGTGCAGGTGTGCCCGATCTGCCATGTGCGTCGCCTTCCCCGCTGTCGTTGATGACGATGACGAATTCGCCGCGCGCCGACGGCGACGTGAATGCGACGCGCGGCTCACGGTTGCCGCCGGGCGCAGACTGGCCATGCCCACCTTCGAGCCCATGTTCGTCATCCTCGGGATGAACTTGATGGCTGCGATGGCTGGATGAGCTGGCAATCGAAAGCGACGGCATCGGAGAGGTTCCTCGCGAATGGCAACGGTTGGTTCGCCGGCAAAAAAAAGCCCGCGCGCGAAGGCGCGGCCGAACGTTTGCCGTTCGAGGAGGGCGGGCCGCGGCGAAAAAGCTGTCTTGGCGCTTGTTGGTAACGCCACGGGGGCCATCGTTCCGAGAAAATGCAGACAGAGCTGTATCGATGCCGCGCGTATTGTTTTGCGATACGTAGAACGGGAACGGCGGTCGCGTTACTCAATCAGTGCGATTCCGGCGTTTTGGAAGGCGGGGTTGCGTGTCCCAACGTTTCGATAGGAGAACCAATCATGAGTATATTCAGCGACATCGGCAATGCGATTCACCACGTCGTGCATGGCGTCGAGCATATGGTAGAAGGTGCGGTGCATGGCGCGGAAAGCGTCGTGTCCGCGCCGTTCAAGGCAGCGGCCGACTTCGTCAAGGACACGGCTCAAGGCCACCCGTTTCAGGGTTTCAAGGATGCGGCGCACGACTATGCAGACGGCGTGAAGGGCGGGTTCAACGGCGCGGTGCACGCTGTTGGCGGTGCGACGGAGGCCGCGGGCGGCGCGGTGACACTGGCCGCAACGGCCGAGATGGGGCCGGAGGAGTTGGCCGCAACGACGGCGCTCAGCTACATGTAAGCGCGATGGGCGCCGGCGCGGCAGCTACCTGTCTTCGTCGGCGCGATAGTCGCTAAGGCGCATACCGTGCGTGCTGAGTTTGCGGTAGAGCGTGGCTTGCGTCACGCCGAGCTCGGTGCAGATCGCGGCCACCGCGCCGCGGTGGCGGCGCAAAGCGCCGTCGAGCATCTCGCGCTCGACCGATGCGACGATTTCGGCAAGCGACGGCCGCAACGGTGCGTCGCCGGGATCGGCTTGTTTTTCCAGCCCGATCGGCAGGCCGAGCTGGAAGCGCTGAGCCGTGCCCTTGAGTTCGCGCACGTTGCCGGGCCAATCGTAGGCGGCGAGCTGCTGCATGAGTTCGCCTGACGTGCTGCGTGCCGTTTGACGGAAGCGTCGTGCGGCATCGTCGACGTAATGCGTGAACAGCATGGCGATGTCTTCTTTGCGCTCGCGCAGCGGCGCGATGGTCAAAGGCAGCACGTTGAGCCGGTAATAGAGATCGAGCCTGAATTTGCCTGCGTCGCTCAACGCCTTCAAATCCACCTTCGTTGCCGCGACGACGCGGAAATCGACGGCAATCCTCTCGTTCGAGCCAAGCCGACAGACTTCGCGGTCCTGCAGCACGCGCAGCAGTTTCGCCTGCAAATGCAGAGGCATTGCGTCGATCTCGTCGAGAAAGAGCGTGCCGCCGTCGGCTTGCTCGATCTTCCCCGCGCGTGCCTTGCCGGCGCCCGTGAACGCCCCCGGTTCGTGGCCGAACAGCTCGCCTTCGAAGACCTGATCCGGTATCGCCGGACAATTGAGCACGACGAGCCGGCCGCGTGCGCCGCTGAAATCATGGCTACACCGCGCGACGAGATCATTGCCCGTGCCGGTTTCGCCGAGTACGAGCGTGTCGGCCCGCGAGC
>CBJMQH010000475.1:0-4355 GCA_966431825.1 uncultured Trinickia sp. | reverse complement strand
GCTCGTCGACTGCTCGATGTTCGACGGATCGCTGTCGTTCCTGGCCATGCTGGCGGCCGATACCACCACGCGCGGGGAACGGTTGACGGGTGGCGTCTCATCCGACATCTGGCGGATCGACCTCCCCTCTGGTCCCGTCTGCGTCAAGCGCGCGCTGGCAAAGCTGCGCGTGGCGGCCGGTGAAATACTCGAATGATCGACGATGTACCGCAGGCGCGCCGCCCCGGCAACCGGCGCCTGTTCATCGAGCAGCCCATTGCGGCCGAAGACGACGGCCTCGACCGCATCCGTATCGCTCACGCAGAGAAACACGGTCTGCGCTTGCAACACCATGTCACGGGGCGCGGCGACGGGCTGCGCGCCACGTGCGGCCCAGGCTTCGGCTTTTTCGCGCGTGCGGTTCCAGACGGCCACACGGTGGCCATGCGCGAGCAGACGCGCCGTCATGGGGGTGCCCATGAGGCCCAGACCGCAAAAACCGATATCCATTCCCTCTCCCCTCGCATTCGGGCCGCCGTGCACGCGGCTTGCGTGCCCCGGCGCCGTGGAAGCGGTGAGCGTAACACCGGTACGCACGCGCGGCCGTTTCCTATACTGGGTTACACCCTCGCGGCAGAACGGAGACGCTCATGAACGACCATGTCTACAAGCAAATCGAACTGACCGGATCATCGACACAATCGAGCGACGATGCAGTTCGGTGTGCCATCAAACGCGCCTCGAAGACCCTGCGCAACCTTCACTGGTTCGAGGTCACCGATACCCGCGGCCAGATCGAGAACGGCGATGTGACGCGCTGGCAGGTCACGGTGAAGGTCGGGCTGCGCATCGACGACTGACGACGGCGCGGCATCCCCTGTGTTCGAACGTATCGCGGCGGACGGTCCGGCACGCCGGCCGCCGCTGCTCTCGTTACGTCACTTCGGCAGGGAGCCGTCCACGCCTTCGACGTACCAGTTCAGGCGCTGAAGCTCGGCATCGCCCAACGTCTTGCCGGCTGCCACTTTCACGGCACCCGATTGGTCTTTGATCGGGCCCGTGAACACGTCCCACTTCGCGCCGGCGATCTGCGCGCGCTTCGCCTCGACATCCTTTTGCGCATTGGCCGGGATCGCCGCCGTATTCAAGTCCTCGAGGTTCACGGCCTTCTGCGGGATGCCCCACCAGACCGGATCGTTCTTCCACGTATGGTCGAGGACCTGCTGGATCACGGCCGAGTAGTAGACGCCCCAATGTCCGACGACGGAGCCCAGATGGGCGGCGGGTCCGAACTTTTTCATATCGGAGTCCCAACCGAACGCGTGGACCTTCTTCTCCTCGGCGGTCGCGAGCGTCGCGCTCGAATCCGTGTTCTGCAGCAGCACGTCGGCCCCCTGCCCGATCAGCGTCTCGGCCGCCTGCTTCTCCTTGCCTGGGTCGAACCAGCTGTTGATCCAGATGACCTTCGTATGGACCTTCGGGTTGACCGAGCGGGCGCCCAGCGTGTAGGCGTTGATGTTGCGCACGACCTCGGGAATCGGTACCGATGCGACGAATCCAAGCGTGTTCGTCTTCGTCACGTAGCCGGCCACCACGCCGGCCAGATAGGCGCCCTGGTACATGCGCACGTCATAGGTGCCGAAGTTCGGCGCCTTCTTGTAGCCCGTCGCGTGCAGGAACACCGTATCGGGGAAGTCCTTCGCCACTTTCAGTTCGAAGTCCTGATAACCGAAGCTCGAACCGATGATGACTTTGTTGCCTTTAGCCGCGAGATCGCGGAATACGCGCTCCGAATCGGCCGATTCCGGCACGTTTTCGATCCGCGTGACATGGATTTTGCTGCCGTATTTCGCCTCCGCCTCTTTCGAGCCTTGATCGTGCGCGTAAGTCCAGCCCGCATCGCCGGGATTGCCGAGATAGACGAACGCCACGCCGGGCGCATCCGCCGCCTCAGCGAGGCTGCAGAACGTACCGGCGAGCGCGAGCGCCGTGCCGGCGGCGAGCGTGGTCAGCATTTTTCTTCTCATCGATCGACTCCAAATGGGGGTGAGGTAAAGCGGGAACGGTAAACGGGGCGCAGGCGCCTCAGCTCGTCGCAAAGAACGGCTTGCCGAGCGAGGCCGGCGCGTTGAGCTTGATCGTATTCGGATTGCGCGAGATGACCGCGAGCACGACGATCGTCGAGACGTAGGGCAGCATCGCGAGAAATTGCGTCGGCACCGGCACGCCCACGGCTTGCGCATAGAACTGAAGCGCCGTCACGGCACCGAACAACAGTGCTCCGACCATGAGACGCCAGGGCCGCCAGGGCGCGAACACGACGAGCGCGAGGGCGATCCAGCCCTGTCCCGCCGTCAGCTGTTCCTGCCACAGCCGCAGATTGACGATCGAATCGTAGCCGCCGGCAAGCCCCGCCATGCCGCCGCCGAACAGCGTCGCCGCATAGCGCACGCCCACGACAGAAAAACCGACCGAATGCGCGACATCGGGCGACTCGCCGACGGCCCGCAGTACGAGCCCTGCCCGCGTGCGATAGAGCATCCAGGCCACCACCCCGAACATCGCGAGCGCGAAGTAGCCGAGCGGCGTCAGCGAGAACAGCACCGGCCCGAAGAACGGAATGGTCGAGAGTCCCGGAATCGGCCACGCCTCGACGGCCACGCGCACCGCTGCCGACGTGTACGGCTTGCCGACGTAGGCCGACAAACCCACACCGAAGATCGTCAGCGACAGCCCTGTCGCGACCTGATTGGCGAGCATCGTGACGGTCAGGAATGCGAACAACAGGGCCATCGCGGCACCGGCACCGATCGACGCGGCCAGACCGAACCACGGGTTGTTCGTGGTCGCGGTCACCGCATAGCCGGTTACGGCGCCCATCAGCATCATGCCCTCGACGCCGAGATTCAATACCCCGGACTTTTCCGTCACGAGCTCGCCGACACCCGCGAGCATCAGCGGAATGGAGGCGACGACGGCGCTCGATGCGAGCAGGCTGGCTTGTTGAATATCCATGTGTCGTTCGTATAGCGAATGAGTCAGTGTGCGAGCGCGACCCGCCGGATCCGGTAGTTGACGAACAGATCGGCGCCGAGCAGGCAGAACAGCAAGAGCCCCTGGAACACGCCGCTCAGCGCCTGGGGCAGCTGAAGCGACGTTTGCACCGATTCGCCGCCCAGATAAAGCAGCGCCATCAGCAGACTGCCGAGCACGATGCCGATCGGATGCAGACGCCCGACGAACACCACGATGATCGCCGTGAAGCCGTAGCCGGGGGACCAGCTCGCCTGCAGCTGACCGATGGGCCCCGCGATTTCCCCCATGCCGGCCAGGCCCGCGAACCCGCCCGAAATAAGCAGCGAAGTCCATATCGCGCGCGGCTCCGAGAAACCGGCATACCGTGCTGCAAGCGGCGCCAGGCCCCCCACGTTGAGCGTGAACCCGGCGAAACGCTTGCGCATGAAAAGCCATACGAGCGGGATCGCGACGAGCGTCAGGAAAATCGACGCGTTCAAGCGCGTGCCGCGTAGCCACGTCCAATGCCAGTCGCCGCCGAACGTCGGATAGAGCGCATCGCCCGAGAACATTTCGGAGAGCGGAAAGTTCATGCCCTGAGGATCGCGCCACGGGCCGCTCACGAAATAGATGAGCAACTGAGTCGCCACATAGGTGAGCATGAGGCTCGTGAGGATCTCGCTCGTATTGAAGCGGCTCTTGAGCAACGCGGGGATCGCGGCCCAGACCATGCCGCCCACGATACCGGCCAGCATCATCAGCGGCAGAATCCACCAGCCGCTCGCCTGATCGAAATAGATCGCCACGCCGCTCGCCGCGATGCCGCCCACGAGCATCTGCCCTTCCGCGCCTATGTTCCAGACGTTCGCACGGTACCCGATGGCAAGACCGAGACCGATGAGGCACAGCGGGGAAGCCTTCAGCAACAGTTCGGACCATCCGTTGACGCTCGCGAGCGGATCGATGAAGAACGCGCGCATCGCCGCCGCCGGATTGCGTCCGACAAGGCCGAAGATCAAAAAGCCCAACGCAAGCGTCACGAGCGCGGCCACGAGGGGAACGGCCAGTTGCATCGTGCGCGAGGGCGTCGCGCGGGCTTCGAGTCGAAAAGGAAATGGCATGGTATGCATTTCTACGTTGGCGAAAGGGTGCTGCGCGCCGATCGCGCGCACCGATACGGATTTCGGTTCATGCATGCAGCGGTTGCGGTGTCGGCGGCGCGGCGTCGCCCTCGCCGAAGAGTCCCGCCATCCAGAGGCCGATCTCCTCGGCATTGGTCTCGCCCGTCTTCCTGGCCGGCGACAGGCGGCCGCGCGCGAGCACGGCGATCCGGTCGCAGATATCGAACAGTTCGTCGAGTT
>CBJMQH010000474.1:0-4357 GCA_966431825.1 uncultured Trinickia sp. | reverse complement strand
GGCAAGACGGCGGGTTTCGCGCTGCCGCTGTTGCAGCGGCTGGTGCAGCACGGCCCGGCGGTGTCCAGCAACCGCGCGCGCGTCCTGGTGCTGGTGCCCACGCGAGAACTGGCCGAACAGGTGCTGCAAAGCTTCATCGCTTACGGCAAGGGCCTCGACCTGCGATTCCTGGCCGCATACGGCGGCGTGAGCATCAATCCGCAGATGATGAAGTTGCGCAAGGGCGTCGATGTGCTCGTTGCCACGCCCGGTCGCTTGTTGGACCTCAATCGCCAGAACGCAGTGCAGTTCGATCAGGTGCAGACGCTGGTGCTGGACGAAGCCGACCGCATGCTCGATCTCGGCTTCGCACGCGAACTGAACGCCGTCTTTGCTGCGTTGCCCGCTCGCCGCCAAACGTTGCTGTTTTCCGCCACGTTTACCGACGATATCCGCGCCATGGCGGCGAGCATTCTGCGCGCCCCGGTCGACATCAGCGTCAGCCCGCCCAACGCCACTGCCAGCAAGATCAAGCAGTGGGTCGTGCCGGTGGATAAACGGAACAAGCCCGACCTCTTCATGCACCTTGTCGCCCAGAACCACTGGTCGCACGCGCTCGTGTTCGTCAAAACCCGCAATGGCGTGGATTATCTGGCAGCTGTGCTCGATGAAGCGGGCTACGCGGTCGACACCATCCACGGCGACAAGCCGCAACCCGCGCGACTTCGAGCGCTCGAGCGCTTCAAGAGCGGCGAAATCAGCATGCTCGTAGCCACCGATGTCGCTGCGCGTGGACTCGATATCGAGGAGTTGCCGCTCGTGATCAACGTCGACCTGCCGATCGTGGCCCAGGACTATGTGCACCGTATCGGCCGTGCCGGCCGTGCGGGCGCCAGCGGCGTGGCAGTGTCTCTCGTGTGTGCCGATGAAGCGCCGCAACTCGCTGCGATCGAGGCGCTGATCCGGCAAACGCTGCCTCGCAAGGAAGAGCCGGGTTTTGAGGCTGAACACCGCGTGCCCGAAACCAGCGCGACGGGGCAGATCATCAAGAAACCCAAAAAGCCGAAGAAGCCTAAAGTCGCGCAGGCCGCCCCGGGCGCCATGCCTGTGCTCAGCAAGAAGCCTCAGCCGAAAAGCGGCGAGAACAAGCGCAAGCCGGCGGCGCAACGTGCTATGACCGCGGGCAAAGGTGCAAGCTTGTCCAGCGGCAGTCCTTTCAGCGTGCAAAAGCCAAGCGGCAAACCGGGCGGCAAGGCAACGGCGGGCTCACGTCTACCGGCTGGCAAACCCGCTGGGGGCCGAGGCAAACGCCAGTCCTGATCCGGGGGAATAACTGCCATTAGCTCCGCAGCGAACCGGTCAGCTGCTCACAAGACCGATATTCGCTTTTTCGGTCGCACGATGTGAACTGTGAGAACGAATGCCGGCTCAATGCAGTTGCGACACTTCAATCCACCCGCGGCGGCGCTGGTATCTCAACGCCGGGTCTGTCGAGCTACAAGGGCTTCTATTGCGCTCGTCCGTGGAAAATCTCCCGTATTCACGAGCGCAGGCGCGTCGGCTCAGCAAGATTCTGAAGACCACGACGGCGCATTCCAAACCGTACGGCCTTGCGTAACACCGCGTGGAGTAGCGAGCGGAGCTGGTTCCCTGGGCCAGCCAACGTACGAGCCTAAAATCTTGCAGAATCAACTGCTTGGCCAATACGTTGCGCCCAAGTCCACGGCACGGACGATCGCGAGGACGCCGGCTTCGCTTTGCAATGCTTGCGCGCCTACGACCGCGGTGATGATCGTCGACGTGTCTGGCGATGAGGGCAACGCGTAGCCCCCTATAACGATCACCAGGGCCACGCCACGGTAACGCCAAGGCTAAGGTCAGTGGCGCGAAGGTGGATCAATCGAGCCACCGTCAAGTCCTGCAAGGCCAAGCCGGTCATGTCGAAAACACTGATATCGGTCGAGTCGCGCCGCCATTGGGCGCGGCCTGCGACCAGATCTCCGATCTCGATGGAAGCCGTTTGCGGTGCCCATTGCAGTTCGCCCAACTCGCGAGCCTGCGCCAAATCGTCGGCGACGACCCGGGCCCGCTCCAGGACGCCCACGGGCAACTCGCGCTTGCCTCGGGTGTCCGCGCCGACGCAATTCACATGTGTCCCGGCCCGGACGGCTGTTTCATGAAAAAGCGGGCCGCGCCCGGTTGTCGCGGTGATAACGAGGTCGCTTTCGGCGACCGCTTCATCCGCATTCGCGGCGCATCTCAACATGCATTGGCCCGCAAACAAAGCTTCGAAGCTTGCCCGCGGTTCGCGATCCGACGAGACGTAGTTCACGTGCGTCAGCGAAGGCAGCGTTCCGAGCGCAAACGCGAGTTGCGCCTTTGCCTGGATACCGGTGCCGAAGACCGTGGCCACGGCGCTATCCCGGCGGGCAAGCAGAGAGAGGCCAAGCGCGCCGGCCGCAGCGGTGCGTGCTGTGGTGATGGCATTGCCGTCGATGATGCACAGGGGACGACCGGTCGCAGGGTCGAAAAGCAACACGGTTGCCTAATGCGCTTCGCCGCCGATCGTCGGATTCGATGGCCAGAAACCAGCCGCCTTGAACCCTAGCAAGTCCTGGCTACCGACATCACCTGACTTAATTCCGAAGATGCCGCCCGTCGTCAGCTTCTCGCGAACCGCCGGAAACACGCGGCCCGCGCGCAGCCCATGAAGCACGAAAGCCTCGCGCACCGCCGCGATGACGTCGTCCGGAACGAGCAATTGTTCGGCGACGTGCTTGTCGACGAGGAGCAGCGTGGCATTACTTGGCATCGCTATATACCGTTGCGCGCGAGACGCCCAGGTGAACGGCAATGGTGTCCATCGCGCGACGGACTTCGAGCAGGCCGGCCGCCTTGAGTTCCTTCAAAAGCGAGCGACGTTCCTCGGGCTTGAGTGAGCGCGGTGTCGACGCCACGCGCGCGGCGAATTCGTCGATACGGGCACGAATGAGGTCGGCGCTGGCAGGGTCCAGCGTTTCCCTGGCCGGCGTGCTGCCCTCGACCGCCGTGAACTTGCTCAGCATGTTCTGAAATCCTCGGAACAGCGTGAGGTCGACGTTCATGCAAAGTGCGGCGATGTAGTTGCCCTTCGAGTCCTTGATGCCGATGGACGTGCTCTTCACCTGCCGGCCGTCCGATAACTGGTTCGGATAGTTCGCGATGATCTGCTCATAGGCAGGATCCATGATCCGCGCCAGCCCAAGTTCAGTCGCAGGCTGCCCGACTTCTCGCCCTGACAGGTTGTTGTGAATCGCAAGCACCGCGTGCTCGGGGTCGAGAAGGTCGTGGACCACGACCTCGGTAAAGGGGGCGAAGGTCTGTGCCAACCCCTCGGCGACCTGTTTGATCTGACTCAGCAGGAGTTGCTGTTCGGGCGTCTTCTTCGGCATGTCGGGTCCAGTCGTTTGCTTGGCCATGCTGGACAGTCTGGCCATCTCTGGACGATTTGTCAAACAACCAGCAAACCGCCTGACACCCTCTCCGCTGAACGGTGTTTCGTCCACGCCCAGGCCGGAACGCCTGCCATCAAGCGATCAGAAGTTGCGGCGTTCCTGCTCTTCCCATCGCTAACTACCGAACCGTTCTGCGCGAAACGGACGGGCATCCGCACAAGTCGGTGTCCCGGTCATCATCTCCGCCAGCAGTCGCCCGGTCACGGGGCCCAAGGTCAAGCCATGGTGGTTGTGACCGAATGCAAACCACAACCCGGGATGGCGCGGCGCACGCCCAATGACTGGCCGCATGTCGGGCGTGCAAGGACGCAGGCCGAGCCACGGGCTCGCATCGAGCCGCTCACCCAGACCGAAGCTCGGCCGGGCGGCGCGTTCCGCGCGTTCGAGCTGGATGCCTGTCGGCTTGGCGTCGCGTCGCGCAATCTCAACCCCGGTAGTGAGCCGCAAGCGCCCTTCCATCGGCGCGACGACGTAGCCCTTCTCCGCGTCCACGAACGGCGTCGACAGCATCTGCCGGGTGGGACGGTAGTGCATGTGATAGCCGCGCTTCGCGCGCAAGGGAATGCGGTAGCCAAGCGGTGCGAAAACGCGGTCAGACCATGGACCGAGCGCCACCACAACCTCTCTTGCGCTGATCCTGCCTGACGATGTCTGCACCGTCCACGCACCCGCTTGCGCGGTGAGCGTGGTGGCCTCGCCGATCAACACCGTCCCGCCGCCTGCTTCGAGAAGGCCCGCATAACCTTTGGTCAGTGCCCCGGGATTGACGATGCTCTTCGGGTCCTGCCAATGCAAGGCGCCGCAAAAGCCGTCCGCGAGGCCCGGCTCGCGCGCGGTGAGCGCCGCCGAATCCAACGCTGCGACCCGCAAGCCATAGACCTTCG
>CBJMQH010000473.1:0-4414 GCA_966431825.1 uncultured Trinickia sp. | reverse complement strand
GCTTGCTATCAGAGCAGCCATCCGGTTTTCGCTTAGGACGCCTCCCTCGCTAACGGGATTTCAATATCAGCCCGACGGATGGGGTGATCAAGCTTCCGGCCATTGAAACTAACGATCACAGGCGCCGCTTAAATGCCAAAAGCGATACGGAGGGCGAACGCTCAGACCACGTGCGCCGGCGCCTGCGCCAACGCTTTCGCCGCAGCCGTGCGCACCGCGCGCAGCTCCTGCTGGGTCGGGCATTCGGTCGGCGTATGCTGGCCTTCGTCGAGCTTCTCGACGAGATAGTCGACGAACGCGCGCACCGCCGGCACCATGCCCTGCCGCGACACAAAGACGGCGAACAATTGAGGCACCGGCAGCGTCCAGCCCGGCATGACCGGGGACAGTTGCCCCGAGCGCAGCGCCGCACCATAGACCATCTCGGGCAGTGCCGCGATACCCACGCCCTCGAGCACGGCTTCGCGGATCGACATCAAGTCGCCGGTCACGAGGCGCGGATCGTGTTCGTGCTGGAAGCGCTGACCGTCGGGAGCAATCAGATTGAAGACATGACGGCCGTCCGCACTCGGCGTATCGAGCGTTTCGAAGCGTTTGAGATCGTCGGGCGTGACAGGCGGCGCGTGTTGACTCAACAAGCTCGGGGCGCCCACGAGCATTTGCTGCGTGCGCCATAACGGCCTGACGACGATATTGGCGTCGCCCGGCGGCTCCGAGCGCACGCGCAGCGCGACGTCGATCGAGTCGTCGTACAGATCGACAACGCGATTCGTGACACGGATCGCGACACGGATCTCGGGGTAGCGCAACAGGAACTCGGGGAGCAGGCCCGAGAGTATCGTCTGCGAAACCGTGACAGGCACGCTCACGCGCACCGTTCCCCGCGGCGCGGTGCGCAATTCCTGCACCGCATTCAGGGCTGCCTGCGCTTGCTGGAGCATCGCCTGGCAGTGCCCATAAAAAAGCTGGCCCGCCTCCGTCAGCGCAAGCTTGCGTGTCGATCGCTGCAACAGGCGCACGCCGAGCATCGCTTCGAGTTCGGCAACCCGCCGCGACAAACGCGACTTCGAGATGCCGAGCACGCGTTCGGCTGCGGAGAACCCGCCGTGCTCGACCACCTGCGAGAAGTACATCAGATCGTTCAAGTTGTGCGCATCGACTTGCATGTCATCGTTCCATGATTGAGACAATCCATTGCCCGCAGCGTGGCTGGCAGCACATGGACCGGTCCATATAATAGTCCTCACATCAACGCGCGGAGCTAGACGTCCGCCACATCGAGATAAATTCCGAGATGAATACCCCCTCCCCGTCCCGCACCATCCGTCAGGTCATCCCTGCCGTTCGCACCGTCGAGGGTGGCGGCTTCGTCGTCCACCGGCCGTTTCCGACCCGGATGTTAATGGACTTCGATCCGTTTCTGCTGCTCGACGAAATGGGCCCCGTCGATTACGCCCCCGGCGAAGCGAAGGGTGCGCCCGATCATCCGCACCGCGGGTTCGAGACGGTGACCTATATGCTCGAAGGCCGGTTCGCGCACAAGGACTCGGCCGGTCATTCCGGCGTGCTGCGTGCGGGCGACGTGCAATGGATGACGGCCGGCGCCGGCGTCGTGCACAGCGAGATGCCCGACCCGGACTTGGCCCGCGAAGGGGGACGCGTGCATGGCCTGCAGCTATGGGTCAACCTGCCGCGACAGGACAAGATGACGTCGCCGCGCTATCAGGAGATTCCGGCAGCACGCATTCCGCGCGCGTCGACACCCGACGGTCGCGTGCATGTGCGGGTCATTGCCGGGGAGTCGCTTGGCGTGCAGGCGGTCATCGAAACGCGTACGCCGATCCTCTACCAGCACTACACGCTCGAGGCGGGCGCGACGATGGTCCAGCCGGTGCCGCGCGACTATGCGGTGTTCGCTTATCCGCTTGCGGGCACGGGCTTTTACGGCAGCATGCGCCAGCAGGTCCGCGAGCGTCACATGGTCATGTTCCGCAACGACGGCGATACGGTCACCTTCGCCGCCGGGGACGAACCGCTCGAGCTGCTGTTGATCGGCGGCGTTCCACTGAACGAGCCGATTGTGCGACACGGTCCGTTCGTCATGAATACCGAGGACGAGATCCGTCAGGCGATCGTCGATTACCAGGCCGGACGGATGGGCGAGATCGCTCACTGACCGCTCGCGCGCCGCGAACCGCACGGTTTGCGGCGAGTTGCGTCACAATACGCGCTATGCGCCGGCTACGCGTATGCCCATCGCAGTACGGGCCCGCGGCCGGTTTCACCTACGGAGAAAACGCATGAGCGACGAACGTACGGTTAGCGCGCAGACCCTCGCCCACGACTATCAGGTGCAGTTCGACGATGGTGCCCACGTCTGGCTCGCCGACGAGCCGGCCTCGATCGGCGGCGGCGACCGCGCACCTACGCCGGTTTCGCTGCTGCTGTCCAGCCTCGGCGCGTGCACCTCGATCACGCTGAAGATGTATGCCCAACGCAAAGGCTGGCCGCTTGCCGACGTGCACGTGACGTTGACCCTGGACAAGCCCGCTACGGGCACCCTGATCGACCGCAAGATCGTGCTCGTCGGCGACCTGACCGATGAGCAGCGCGAACGGCTGTTGCAGATCGCGAATGCCTGCCCCGTACACAAGATCCTGACTGGACAGATCAGCATCAATACTGGGCTCGCAGCGCTCCCGCCCGCAACGGCGGAATCGGCCTGAAGGCGGTCCTCGTCCGAACTGCAAAGGAAAGTCCCTTGAATTTCGAACACCTGATTCAAATCAACGATCCCCTCAATCCGCTCGTCGAATCGATCAGCCGTGCGCAGTTATGGGAAGGGCTCGTGCTGCGGGCCGAGCAACCCCAGCTTTTCGTGCTCGGGCTCGACAGCTGCACGATCCTCACCCGTACCGAACACACACTCGAGCGCGAACTGCACTACGGGCAAGCGACCGTGCGCGACCGCGTCACGCTGACACCCGATGAAAGCGTGCGCTACGACATTCTGGCCACCGAGAGCCACGTCGGCGGTTCGTTGACGATGACGATCGAGCAGCCCGATGAGGTGCAACTGTTCCTGCGCTTCGAATACCAGACGACGCTGCCCACAGCCGACACCCAAGATGCAAGGCAGACGAGCGAGATCGTCAAATCGGCGTATCGCGAGGCCGACATCGATACCGTGAGACTGATCCGCCAATACGTCCAGCAGCGCCGAGAGCCCGACGCATTGCATTGAGCGCCTTCTGGCGGTAGGCCGTGCCCGGTTCGGTTCGCCCCTGGGGCGGACCGGCGTCCGGCTCCGGACGATTTTCAGGCGGCACCGCCCTATCGATGGCTCATCTCAATCAATATGTTTTACACAAACAATAATGATTCTCATTTATAATTCATTCCATCGTATCGCTCCGCCAGCCACCGGCCGCGGAGCATCACATGACCGTCCCACGGAGTGAATGTCACGCATGAGCGAAGCCTCGCGACCGTCCAATACCTTGACGCTGCGCGGCGTTACAGGCCCTCGCGGCACACAGTCGGCACCGGCCGCGTCGTCAGTCGCGCAAGCGCTGCCGGCTGCGCTGTTGCATCGGAATAAGGGGGATCGTAGCGAGACTGAGCGGGTGGTGAAGAGTGACGCCTTGCTTCAGGGGCGCGCCCATGTTTCCATTTCGCACAACGGCGAGACTTACCAGCTGCGGGCCACCCGCCTTGGCAAGCTGATCTTGACGAAGTGAGTACCGAGTATTGTGGGGACCACCTCCTCGAGAGGTGTTCGGCAGTAGCCAGCAGCGACGGCAAGCACGCGAGTCTAGACCCCTTCGTGCAACCAAATCTTTCCGCCGTCAAAGCCAGCCATGCCATTTTTTTGGCATTTACCGCAACCGCTACAGTTCGTAGGTGCCTTCTACACCGAGCGCGGTAATGCCGGCTGCAGCAATCGCAGCATCTTGCTCCGACTTCACGCCCGAAACGCCGAACGCGCCGATCACTTCGCCCTTCACGACGATCGGCACGCCACCCTCGATCATGCCGCTAAGCGGGGCGCTGAGAAACGCGGTGCGTCCCTGCTTGATGATGTCTTCGTAGGCCTTGCTTTCGCGACGCCCGAGCGCTGAGGTCCTGCCCTTGGCGATCGCCATCTCAACGGTGCTGGGTGCTGCATTGTCCATACGGTGCAAGTGCAAGAGGTGGCCACCGTCATCGAGAATCGCAATCGTGACATCCCAGTCGTTGGCCGCCGCATAGGCCTCGGCCTTTGCCGCCATCGTCTTTACGTCATCGGCCGTGAGCGCGCGCTTCATTCTCATTGTTCCCCTCCATTCTGGTCTTAGCGGCAGCGCTGTCGTGAGCAGTGCGCCGCAACGGCTTTTAGCGCGCGAAGCCCCAGAACATGAGCCACCAGGCGCGG
>CBJMQH010000472.1:0-4414 GCA_966431825.1 uncultured Trinickia sp. | reverse complement strand
CTCAATGCGTGGGCCGGGTGCACGGCGTGGGGCGCCGCGGGGCCTGATCCGGCGGCTGCGCAGCCCATCGAGCCGCAGGCTGCCCTCGAACGGATGCAGGTATTCGAGGACGTGTCGGGCCGGCTGGGATTGGACGACGTGCTCGCGTTGCCAAGCGGGCGCAACGGTGGCTTCGTTCCGCTTCCGACAGATGGCGTGAAGCCCGGTTTCTCGCGGTCGGTTTGGTGGGTGCGTACGGTCGTGAACAACCGCAGCCAGACTGACCAGTCTTTCGTGTTGGCTGTTCCCGAACCGCGCGTTGCGTACGTGACGTTCTACCTGGCACGCCGTGGCCGCTGGATGGCCGATCCTGCTGCGTCCACGCCCGATTCCACATCGTTGCACCCGTTGTCGCGTCAGCCCCTGATGCAATTCACGCTGCATGCAGGCGAGCAGGTCGGCATCGTGATACGCGCGCGCAGCGACACGGCGCTCGCGCTCGCACCGAGGCTCTATCTCGCACAGGACTTCGATGCACTCGAGCGCCGCTCGGCGCTGTGGGGCGGCGTGTTGATCGGCGGTCTGCTGGCGCTCGGCTGGTGCACGCTGCTCATTGCGTGCTTTGCCCGAAGCACGGCGTTTGCCACGCTGGCCGGGCTTTGCGCGACGACGGCGCTCTACGAGGCCGCGCTCCGAGGCTATACGCGGCTGTATCTATGGCCGCACGCGGTCGCATGGAATGCGCGTTGCGTGCCGGTGTTCGGCTGCATCAGCGCGCTGCTGTTCATCGTGTTCCTGCTTCGTATCGCGCAAGGCGAAAAGACGCATCTTCCGGCGCGCCGTATTCTGCTGGCCCTCGCGCTCCTGCAGGGCGTCGCGGTAGCAGGCTCGGCGTTCGGCAGTCTTTACGTCTTCGATCAACTGGCCGTGTATGTCAGTATCGTGCAGGGCATCGTCCAAGTGCTGCTGGCAGCATGGCTCGCGCGCCGCGGAACCCCGACCGCGCGGATCATGCTCGCCACCGTGGGCTTCGCACTGCTGAATTTCCTGTTGCACGCGGCAGAGGCGAGCGGATGGTTCGGGGCCGGCCCGGCGTGGCTGAACTCGGACATTCACCCGAACCCGGTGATTGCCGTCACGGGTCTTGCCACGCACCTCGTTGTCCTCGCGGCGTGGATCAACCATGTCGGGCGAGGGCGGTTGCAGGCGCAAGCTGCGTTGCTCGAATGGCAACGCAGCGAACAGGAACGGTTGCGGCATCAGGTTGCCGAACGTACGCTGGCCCTGAACGATGCGCTGCGCGATGTGCGCGAACAAAACCAGCAAAAGGTCGAAACGCTCGGCTACGTCAGCCACGATCTACGCGCGCCGCTTGCGACGATCGCGAGCTACGCCAGATTGCTGCGGGAACGGGCCGATTCGCGGCAAACGTCGCTGATCATGGCGATCGAGCGCAGCGTGACGTATCAGCAGGCACTCATCGACGAACTCGTCGGGTACGCGAAGACCGAGTTGCGGCCGCTCGATATCGCGCCGGCGCAAACCGATCTGCCGGCCCTGCTCGGCGATATTGCCGAGTACTCGGTCGCGCTCTGTGCGCAGTTGAACAATCAGTTCTACTACCAAGCGCTGACGGCGCTGCCGCGCCACGTGCTGATCGACGGCCGCCGTTTGCAACAGGTCTTGCTGAACCTGCTGTCCAACGCGTCGAAGTTCACGCGCGATGGCGTAGTGATGATGACGGTGCGCGCGCGCGCGAAGAACGGACAATGGCAGTTGGGTTTCGACGTTGCGGATACCGGCATCGGTATGCAGATCGAACCGGGGGCGACGCTGTTCTCGGCGCTACGGCAAATGCAATCGGTGAACGGCGCGACGGGTCTTGGCCTGTTCATTTCGCAGCGCATCGTCGAGACGATGGGCGGCGAGCTGCGTGTGGACACTGCCCCGCAGCGCGGTACCGCATTCTCGTTCGAAGTCCTCGTGCCCGGTGCGGACACCGGCGTTGGCGAGGCTGCGGCGACCGTGCCCTACTCGGACGCATCGGCGAGCGCTGCGCAACGCCACGGCAGGCGCAAGCGCATGCACGAGCGCGAGGCCCCGCCCGAACGGGCGCGGCGCGAGCTGGCTATGCTGGCGCAGCAAGGGCGCATGACCGATATCGAGCGCTGGATCGAGGCGATGACCCACGTTGAACCCGGCTATGCGATCTATCTTGCCGAGCTCCGTCGTTGTCTGGAAGCTTTCGATTTCGCAGGCATCGAAGCGCTTGCAGGGGTGCGTGCAGTCACCCCTGAGCCGGTTGCCTGAGAGGCGCGGCGAAGCGGCGCGCGGGTGCGTGCGCGCCGCTTCGCCATGCGGCGTTCGGACGCGACGATGGGTTAATCGTCGTGTGCGTAGCCGTCCGCAGCCGTATCGACCTTGACGCGGATCAGCACGCCGCTGGTCCCGGTGACACCGCCGCCCTCGAACGTGAGCGAGCCTTCTTTCTTGTAAAACGTTTCGATACGGTAGGCGTCCTTCCCGAAATAGAACGGAATGAATGCCTTGCCTGTGGTGTACGAGTGGGTGTCGTTCGGCGTGCCGATCAAGTCTTGGACTTCCTTTCGCCCCATGCCGATCCGGAGTTTCGCAAATTTGCTGTTCTTCGCAGGCGTACCGACAATTTCCCCATCGAGGTTTCCGACGCGCACTTTTCTGACGCCGCGGCCATCGGCGGTCGAGGTTGCCTGCTGGTTGCTGCTTGCCGTGGAGGGCGAATTCGTCGGCGCAGCCTGCGACTGGGACGAAGTCTGTTGCAACGCGGAGCAGCCGCACAGTGCCGTTGCGAGGCAGAGAGCGACGATGTTTTTTGTAGTCATGCAACTTCCATTTTTTGTTATTGCAGCGGTGATCGAGATGGTTCGTTGGCCCCGCCTTCCGCGCAGTGCCGGTTGAGCGGAAGCTGGAGCCCGGTTCGGCTGCGGTCCGCCCGAGACTGGCGCACAACTGGCCTACACGGGATATCGACGCGAAGTTGCGGAACTTGAGGACGTCGGCTGAGGCGCTTAGGGTAAACACTAGTCTTCAGACTGTTCGGACCCCTCCTTGAAATCCCGTTTACCCGTCCATATAATTAGCACTCGCTGCACTTGAGTGCTAACAAGATCCGTTCGGGGCCACCGGGCGGCCTTACTTACCTAAGCGTTTTCAGTCTCAATCCAGAGAGGAGTGTTATGAACCTTCGTCCTTTGCACGATCGCGTCATCGTGAAGCGTTTGGATCAGGAAACCAAGACCGCCTCGGGCATCGTGATCCCCGACGCGGCTGCGGAAAAGCCGGACCAAGGCGAAGTGCTCGCGATCGGGCCGGGCAAGCGCAATGACAAGGGCGATCAGATCGCGCTCGACGTGAAGGTCGGCGATCGCGTCCTGTTCGGCAAGTACGCTGGCCAGACCGTGAAGGTTGACGGCCAGGAGCTGCTCGTGATGCGCGAAGAAGACATCATGGCGGTTGTCCAGAAGTAACTGACTTCGGTTCGCATACCCCTAAAAGATTCCAAGGAGTAACAAGATGGCAGCTAAAGACGTCGTTTTCGGCGATTCCGCTCGTGCCAAGATGGTCGAGGGCGTTAACATCCTCGCAAACGCAGTGCGCGTGACGCTGGGCCCGAAGGGCCGTAACGTCGTGCTGGAGCGCAGCTTCGGCGGCCCGACGGTCACGAAGGACGGTGTGTCGGTCGCCAAGGAAATCGAGCTCGAAGACAAGCTCCAGAACATGGGCGCGCAAATGGTCAAGGAAGTGGCTTCCAAGACCAGCGACAACGCCGGCGACGGCACGACGACGGCTACGGTGCTGGCTCAGTCGATCGTTCGCGAAGGCATGAAGTACGTTGCATCGGGCATGAACCCGATGGACCTGAAGCGTGGTATCGACAAGGCTGTCGTGGCTGCGGTGGAAGAGCTGCGCAAGATCAGCAAGCCCTGCACGACGAGCAAGGAAATCGCACAAGTCGGTTCGATCTCGGCGAACAGCGACGAGTCGATCGGTCAGCGTATCGCTGAAGCGATGGACAAGGTCGGCAAGGAAGGCGTGATCACGGTTGAAGACGGCAAGTCGCTGGCCGACGAGCTGGAAGTGGTCGAAGGGATGCAATTCGACCGCGGCTACCTGTCGCCGTACTTCATCAACAACCCGGACAAGCAAGTCGCCGTTCTCGAAAACCCGTTCGTGCTGCTGCACGACAAGAAGGTTTCGAACATCCGCGATCTGCTGCCGGTGCTCGAACAAGTCGCGAAGGCTGGCCGTCCGCTCTTGATCATCGCTGAAGACGTCGAAGGCGAAGCGCTTGCGACGCTCGTGGTGAACAACATCCGCGGCATCCTGAAGACGGTTGCTGTGAAGGCGCCTGGCTTCGGCGATCGTCGCAAGGCGATGCTGGAAGACATCGCGATCC
>CBJMQH010000471.1:0-4439 GCA_966431825.1 uncultured Trinickia sp. | reverse complement strand
CGAGGCGGCGGCCCCCGTACCCGCGTGCCGCTTGGCGGGCACGCGGGTATTGGGGGCGGGCACGTGCCTGACGAACGGGTCAAGCGCCGTGCGTCTACACCCACGCGATCCGAAGTACAGAACGATATGCGAGCCATGTTGACTGACGCGCGCTGCAGCTGGGTGAGCGGGGCTTCGATCGCGGGCCGACCAATCGCCGCGATTCTGTTCTATGCTGCTTTGCCTGGTGTCAACGAATCGACTGCGCGTATTGATACAAATAGATACAGAATTCGGCGCAGCGGACGCTGCGCTGACCGCGGATCCGATTCGAAGGCTCGGCGCCGCGTCGCCCTCGACGCGGTGGCAATCGAAGCGCTACATCGGGTGGCGCATAGCGACGAAATCGGAGGAAAGCATCATGAGCCTACTTGACTCGATCGGTTCCATGCTCGGGAAATCTTCGCCCGAAGGCGGCAGCCAGCAAGCCCTCATTGCTGCTGCGCTCGAATTCGTGAATTCCCATCCGGGCGGGCTGAACGGCCTGATTCAGAAATTCGAGGAAAACGGCGCGGGCGGCATCATCCAATCGTGGATCAGCAACGAGGATAACCAACCGATATCCGGCGAACAACTGCAACAGGTGTTAGGCAGCGAGGCAGTTGCCAATCTCGCACAGAAGGTAGGGCTTGCGCCCGATCAAGCGAGCAATTTGCTGTCGCAAGTGTTGCCGCACGTCGTGAATGCGGCGACGCCGGAGGGAGCGGTTCCGGCGGGCGGCAAGCTCAATACGGAGACGGTGCTCGGAACGTTGGGCAGTCTCGCATCGTTGTTTGGAAAGAGCGACGCGTAAGGCTGCGTCATTGCAGCGTGGGGCGCCGGCTTGTCGGTGCCTCCCCAGCAAGGCATTAGTTTTTCTTCTTCCGCAGGCAACAAATACTCGTTTGAAGCGGCCTGCAGATTCGCGCATAGTTCCCCCGGGCCGATGCAGGGCGTTCGATAGTGCCTCTTGCGCACTTCGGCGCTTTGCGTCTTTTTGGCCGAAAAAATCGGAGTGGGGGAGTGCGCGATCCGGTGATGCATCAAGGATTCCCCCTCAACACCCCTTTGAGAGAACTGAATCCATGATGCATTCGCCCCTTCGCCGAACGTTGTTGATGGCGGGCTTCGCGGCGCCGCTGGCCTTCGCCGCACGCGTTCGCGCCGCCGATACCAGTGCGCCGGCAGCAGGCCGCAGCGCAGACGAACGCTTCGCCGAACTCGAACGAACGGCGGGCGGACGCCTGGGCGTCTGCGCGTTCGACACCGGAAACGGCACGCAGATCGGCCACCGTGCCGACGAGCGCTTCCCGTTCTGCAGTACGTTCAAGCTGATGCTCGCGGCCGCCATCCTCGCGCGCAGCGAAGAGGACGCCACCCTGCTCGAGAGGCATCTGAACTACACACGAGCCGAGCTCGTGAATGATTCGCCGATCAGCGGGCAGCATGTCGATGAGGGAATGAGCGTCGCGGCGCTTTGTGCGGCCGCGGTGCAATACAGCGATGACAGCGCGGCGAATCTGCTGATTGCGCTATTGGGCGGACCGGCAGCCGTCACGGCATTTGCACGGCGTATCGGCGATCGGGCCTTTCGATTGGACCGCCGCGAGACCGAATTGAACACGGCGATTCCTGGCGATCCGCGCGATACGACTACGCCGGCGGCGATGGTGAAGAGCGCAAATGCGCTCGTGCTCGGCGATGCACTCCAACCCGGCAGCCGCGCTCAGCTGCAGACATGGCTGCGGGGCAATACGACAGGCGACAAGCGGATTCGCGCGGCGGTGCCCCGCGGTTGGCCGGTCGGCGATAAAACGGGCACCGGCGACCGTGGCACTGCAAACGACTTGGGGGTGATCTGGTCCCCGTCTCGTGCGCCGATTGTGCTCGGCATCTACCACACGCAAGAAAAAGAGGGCGCCAAGCCCAACGACGCCGTCATTGCCGCGGCAACGCGGATCGTACTCGACACGCTCGGCTGATGGACGTTTGCGGCGGCGCGTGCAAGGCGGCCGGTACGAGCGATCGTCTCGCTAGACGCAATGGTGTATTTGACGTTGATGCATTTATCTACTTCCTTAAGAGCGGAACAATACACCTACCGACTAAGAACGCCCCGTTCGAAGCAGGCCACAACAGATATTGGAGGTTGTAATCATGAAATCGCTCGTACAAGCCCTCGTCGTTTCCGCCGTCCTTGCCGCGCCGTTCGCCGCATTCGCTCAATCGAATGCGCCTCTCACCCGCGCTCAGGTTCGCGACGAGCTCGTGCAGGTCGAGAAGGCCGGTTATGCGCCGGCAAGCTCCACGGTGAACTACCCGGCAGACATCCAGGCGGCTCAGGCGCGCGTCGCGCAACAGCCGGCGTTGGCCGCGGCCGACACGAGCGGCACGGGTCGCGTCGCCGCGGGCCAAGTGCAATCGGGCCGTTCGTCGGACGTGCGCGACGGCTTGCAGCCGATCTACTTCGGCAAATAAGGCGCCGGTCGTGAGACCGGTCGAGCCGGCGCGACACCCATCGGGTGCCGCGCCGATTCTTTTTCAACGATCGATGCTTACTGCGGCTCGTACCAGGAGTAGGTGGCGAGCGACGTCAGGGCCGGCGTACCGACCTGAAGCGTGATCGCGCGGTGCGACGAGAGGACGATGTTACGCAGATCGCCCATATAGCGGCGGACGTCGCCGTTATCGTTGATGTACGCGACCACGTCGCCGGTCAGGCCCGCAACGTTCGTATTCGAGAGCGGCTGGCCCCAGATGTCGAAGAACTGTCCAAGCGTGTACTGTTTGACCGACGGCGCTTCGATGTGAATGATGCCGGTCTGGTCATGCGTGTGCATCTCATAGTCGCATTGCGTCAGCACGCCGATATCCTTCGGGAGTGCCAGCCATTGGCCGTTGTTGATGATGGCGAGATGCGCGTGGACGTGAAAGATCACGCTCATGCCAGGCGAACAGGTAATGCCGTCGAGCGTGTTGCCGTTGCCGCCGTTCGGGCCGGTGCCGTGCGGCCAGTAGTTCGTTCCCACGACGCCGCCGAAGCTCAGCGTGACCGGGTTCGGATCGAATGCCGGCGGGTCTGACCAGGCGTAGGTCGGAATTTGTGCCGGAGGTGTGCCGATTTCGAGGGTGACTTCGCCATGATTCGGCAGCGGGAGCGTCGAGAGGTCGCCCGTGTATTTCGTGACCGTGCCGCCGTTGTTGACGTAGGCCGTCACCGTGTTGCCGGTGATGCCGGCCACATTCGACGTGCTCAGGGGTTCACCCCAGATGGCAAAAAACTGCCCCAGCGTATAGGTCACGTTCGTGCTTGCGTCCATGCGGATCTTGCCGCTTGCATCGAGCGTATGCAGGGGATAGACGCAGCCGCGCGGGGCTGCCTGCGTCGCGCCGACGGTGCCGATATTGGCCGGCAGGGCCAGTTGGCGTCCGTTCAGGAAGATCGACAGATGGGTGTATGTATAGGCGTTGCCTTGCACGGTACATGTCAGTCCGTTCACGGGCTGGTTGTGTCCGCCGGTGGATGTCGATCCATTCTGCCAATACGCGCTGCCGATCGTCGTGCCGTCTACGACGGGCGTGGCGGCGGCCAAGGTCGGCGTGGTGTTGGTGCCCACGCTGGCACTACTGGTGCCGCTGCCTGCGCTACCGCCTCCGCCGCCGCCGCAACCGGCAAGCGCACAGACGGCGGCCAGTGCGATGAATCGTGAACTGATCTGATGCAACATGTTTTACTCCACCCTGTTGGTTGACCGAACGATGCATCCTGCGGGCAGGCGCGATCAGCGGGCGTCCGTAAGAAAGGACCGACCGTCGCCGATATCCGGGAAGATTTGCCTGCTCGTGTTCTGATGCGTGGGCCTCATGGCGTCTTGGCATCGGGCGCCAAGACGTTGGGCTCCTACGGCCCGCACGCGTGTGGTTTCGATGCAAGCTCGTTAAGGCTCGCAATCGCGCCGCATGCTCCGCGGCGTCATTGATCAACTCGACATCGGTCGGAACGCAGTCATTTGGACAACGAAGCAATGTGCTCCGACCAGCAATGCGCGACAAAGCGTAGCGTTGGCTGTAAGGTCCAGCAAGAAAAAAAAAGCGGGTTACGTCGAAGGCGGCGTCTAATCGTGTCGAGCGACCGCACAAAAAAATCTTAAAAAAATCCGCGGCATACGGGGCTTTTTCGCCAAATGACGAATCCGGACTACGTGGTCACCGTGACGGAGTACGTTGGGCGAGGCTGCCGGCATGTTGGCGGCGCGTGTCTGCTGACGAATTCTGTCAGTGGGATGTCGTACGCTGTTTCCCCCTTACCCTACTCACCGTCTGGTATTGCGGCATGCGATACGGCTTGGGGGCCCGAACACAACCCGGGCTAAGCTTCCCCTAAGGTAGAACCGGTAGGCTTGCCCCTTCGGGCATACCTG
>CBJMQH010000470.1:0-4441 GCA_966431825.1 uncultured Trinickia sp. | reverse complement strand
ACAGGTGCTCAAGAAGTTCGGCGTCGCGTTCGAATCGCGCGTGAAGGGCAGCTACGCTGTACGCGAGTACTGCGTGCAATACGACGAGAGCGCGTTGCAGTTCATTTCCAGGCTGATGGAAGAAGAGGGCATTTTCTACTTCTTCACGTTTGCCGACGGCGCGCACACGATGGTGCTCGGCGACAGCCCCGCCGCGCATAAGCCCGGTGCAACCGATTCGCAGCTCTGGTATTCGAGCGACTCGGTTGCGCACCGGCAAGCCGAACGGATCGACGCGTTCGAGATGACGACCGGGCTCGTCGAAGCCGAGCAGATCGTCGCCGACTACGACTATACGAAGGCAGCGCTGCTGACGGCCAACTCCACCGCCGTCAGCGGACCGGCGAGCGGGACGCGCTACACGTTTCCGGGCGGCTACGCGAGCGCCTCGGAAGGCGAGCGCCTGGCGCTGCTGAGGCTGGCAGCGCATCAGCTCGCGCAGCGCACGGGGCGTGCGGCGAGCGGAGTATGCACGCTCGGTGCGGGTGCGAGCTTCACGCTGGGCGGCCATCGAAATGCGGCATTCAATACGGCGTATGTGATCCGCGCCGTGACACACAGTGCATCGAACGATAGGTATGCGAACGATTTCGAGGTGATCCCGGCAACGGTTGCGTTCCGTCCGCCGCTCGTGACGCCGAAACCCACCGTTGCGGGGACGCACACGGCGATCGTTGTCGGTTCGTCGGGCGAAGAGATCTGGACCGATGCACACGGGCGCATCAAGGTGAAGTTCCACTGGGACCGGTCGGCCGGCGCCGACGAAAACAGTTCGTGCTGGGTACGCGTTGCACAGAGCTCGGCGGGCAACGGCTGGGGGCATCTGGTCCTGCCCCGCGTGGGTCACGAGGTGGTCGTGAGCTATGTCGATGGGAACCCCGACCGCCCTCTCGTTACGGGTAGCGTCTACAACCAGCGGGGCACGCTGCCGGTCAGTCTGCCGGCGTCGCAGACGCAAAGCGTGATGCGCTCGCGTTCGTCGAAAGGCGGCACGGCAGGCAACGAGATCCGCATGGAAGACAAGCTCAACAACGAGGAGCTGTATTTCCACGCTCAAAAGGATATGCGCATCGCAGTCCAAAACGCGCTTTCAACGACGGTGATTGCGGGCGCGGAGACCCACGTGGTGCAGAAAGGCGACCGCAGTGTCGACGTGCAGAAGGGCAACGAGACGCACAAGGTTAAGGGGACGCGCTCGGTCGATGTGACGGGCGACGAAACGCACACGAACCACGCGGCCTTCACGCGCAAGGTTGGCGGCGACTACACGTTGAAGGTGACGGGCAATCTCGTGATCGACGTGACGGGCTCGATCACGATCAAGGCCGGTACGTCGATCCAGAATCAGGCCGGCACGACGCTCGCCAACAAGGCCGGTACCACGCTCACGAGCGAGGCGTTGCAGGTGCAGAGCAAGGCGTCGGCGATGCAGACGATCGATGGCGGCACGATGCTCGCGCTCAAGGGCGCGCTCGTGAAGCTGAACTAGAGGCACGCGATGCGTTCAATGTCGCACCCAGCCGGACCCGACGCGAGCGCACAGGCGACGCTCGTCGAGGTACGCGATGCCGCGGGACAGCTCGTCAGTCGCACGCCGATGGTGGATGGCGCGGCCCATGGTCTCGTGTGCTTGTACGGGGCAGGCGGCGTACCGGCGCTCGATGCGCAGTACGAGCACGGCGTGTTGTCGGGGACGGTCCGCACGTACGACGCGACGGGCGCGCTGCTTCAGGAGGCCGCTTACGCAGGCGGCAAGCTGCACGGTGCGACGACGACCTGGCTGGAGGGCCGCATCGCATCACGTCAGCACTATGCGCACGGCGTGCTGCAGGGCAGTGCCGTGTTCTATGCCCCTTCCGGGCTCGTGGCGATGCGCCTCGACTACGAGGCCGGAAAGCTCGCGCGCGAAGCGGTGTTCATGCACGAGGGGGACGTGGTCCGACGTGCGTCGTACGCGAACGGTGTGCTCGAAGGCGAGGCGCGCGACTACGCGAGCGGCGGCGCGCTGGTTCAGAGCGCGCCCTACGCGCGGGGCTTGTTGCATGGCACGGTGCGGCGCTACGGCGCGGATGGGCGCGTGAACGAGACGCGGGACTATGCGCATGGCAAGCCGCTGGGTGCGGCGCGCAAAGTGGCTGCGCCGGCGTCGCAGGATGCCGAGGCGGGAAGCGGGCAGCGACGCGCATCGCGGCTCGAAAAATGGGTAAAAGGCTGACCGTGAGTTTCTTGATTTCGACCGGAGCGACATTGCAATGCAGTTTCGGCGCGGCACCGGCCGCGCTGAACGCACTGCCTGTGAACCGCGTACTCGCCGGTGCACCCGCTGCAACGATCATGGATCACGTGCCGATGGTCAATGTGCCGCCGTTCGGCATGTGTTCGTGCGCGGCGAACCCGATGGTGGCCGCGGCCACTGCAGCGGCGCTGGGCGTGCTGACGCCGATGCCCTGCGTGCCGATGACGGTGGCGCCCTGGGTGCCGGGATCGCCGACTGTCCTCATCGGTGGCCAGCCGGCATTGCAGGACGCGTCGAAACTCATGTGTACGTGGGGTGGGGTCATTTCGATCCTCGCACCCGCGCAATTCACGACCTTGGTTCCGTAAGGACAACTGGCGATGCAATACGTTTTTTCGATGACTACACGCATGGTGACTCTCGCGCTCGTCTGTGCGATAGCGCTGTGCATCCTGCTTTTCCTGCTCGGGATCGAGATCGGTGCGCGCTACGTCGCCCCGGCGAATGCGCCTGCTGCGGCTTCCTCTACCCATTGATAGTGCTTATCGCCATGCTCCACATATTTTCAAAGCGAGTCGACGCGCGCCGCGTTCTCACGCGCAGGCTGTTTCTGCTGCTTGGTGGCCTGGCGATGTGGCTCGCCGTCCAGCCGGCAATCGCTGCGGCGCCGGCGGTTGCAAACGTGTCGAGTACGCCGGCCGTGCAAGCTGCGTCCGCCTTGTCGCCCATCGCGTTGCCGGCGCCGACCTCGACGGGTTTGATTCCGATGCCCGATGGGCGCCTCCTTGCGCCCGAATTCGCGCGCATCGTGAGCCGTGGCACGCTCGTGGTCGCCGTGCTCGGTGTCGATCAGCCGCCCTTCTTCGAAGCGCACGACGGCCAGTTGAGCGGCGTCGACATCGACATCGCCCACGAGATCGCGGCGAAGCTCGGCGTGAAGGTGAGCTTCAACCGCGACGCGCAGACCTACGACGGCGTTGTGACGCGCCTTGCGAACGGTCAGGCCGATCTCGCGATCAGCAAGCTCTCGCGCACGCTCACGCGTGCCCAGGTGATCGGGTTCAGCACACCCTATATCAAGCTGCATCGCGCGCTGCTGCTCAATCGCGTCAAGTTCGCGATACAAGCGCGTGGCCGCCCGGTGCCTGACGTCGTCCGAAGCTACGACGGCACCCTCGGCGTGGTCAGGAATTCTTCTTACGCCACCTACGCCGCGAGCAATTTCCCGCATGCGAAGGTCGTTGCCTATCCGAGTTGGGAAGCCTTGCTCAAGGCCCTCGATGCGGGTGAGGTTACGGCGGCGTACCGCGACGAATTCGAAGTCAAGCACGTGCTCAAGCGCGATCCGACTGCGTCCCTTCGGTTGCGCGTCGTGACGCTCGAGGATCTCGACGATGTGATTTCGATCGGCGTGAACGTCAACGCACCGACGCTGCTTGCCTTCGTCAATCAATTCCTTGCGGAGCGCAGCAAGAACATCGACGTGACGGCCCTTCTGCAAGCTACGGGTAACTAATCGTTCATCGGATAGTCAGGGAAGCAACAATGAATTCCAGCAGGATCTACGCGTACGCCGTGAACCCGTGGGTGGTCGTCGGCAGCCTCGCGCTCGGTGGCGTGTTCGGGTTGGCGCTGCCCGAGATGGCGCAGCGGTTCACCGTGATCGGCGATGTCTACGTCAATCTGCTCAAGATGACGACGATGCCATTCATGGTGTCGGCCGTGATCTTCAGCTTGCAGCGCCTGTTCCGAGAAGGCGGTACCGCACGCTTGATGCTGCGCGTCGTCATGGTGTTCGTCGGCGCCTCGGCGACGGTTGCGATCATCGGCGCGCTCGTGCTGCTCGTTTTGCGCCCCGGCGTCGATCTGCCGAGTTCGACGATGCAGGCGTTCGGCCTCATGGTCGGCAACGATTCGACGTCGAACGAAGTCGTCATGCATCTGTACGGCGCGGATCCCGTCGAGAGCAAGGTGAGCCTCGCCGACGTGCTGACGAGTCTTGTGCCCACGAACATCTTCGCGGCGCTCGCGAATGGCGAAGCGCTGAAGGCACTCGTCTTCGCGTTGCTGTTCGGGTTGGCTGTCGGCCGTGTTCCCCAGCGCATTTCCGTCGGCCTGAGCCAGGCACTGGAGACGATCTATCACGCGTGCCAGAAGCTGATGCAC
>CBJMQH010000469.1:0-4449 GCA_966431825.1 uncultured Trinickia sp. | reverse complement strand
TGCGGACCACTGCGTGACGGACGCCGGGGCGACAGAAGAACATGGATTCGTCGGTGTCGAGCAGGACTTCCGGGTCGAATTCGTCGGAGATGGCCTCGTCGAGCACGGCCTTTTCGTCGAGCCGCGTCTGCACGGGCTGCGGCGCAGGCGGATTGCGGCCATGCTGGGCGCGCACGGCGGCCTTGATCGGCGAGATGTCGCCGATCTCACGCCGAAACACATCGGCCTCGGCCTTCGCTTCGCGTGCCGCCTTTTCGGCAGCCAGTCTTTCGCGCTCGCGTATTTCCGCGTTTGCCTTCAGTGCATCGCGTAATGCGCCGAGGTCAGCCAGGCCGGTGCGGGCGCCCGGCGGCATATCGTTCGGTCCTGCCGAACGGGTTCGATTCTTCGCCATGATGATGACAACGACGGCTGAGGATGACGAGACAAGGCAGCGGCGGCGGCCGCTCGCGCGACTGCCGTGACAGCGTGCCGCCTTGCCCGAAAGACGCGCTTAGCGATCGGCCTCGTGGCTCATCACGTGTTCCTGATTCACCTCGTGGATGCTTTCGAGGTAGCGCTGTGCGTCGAGTGCCGCCATGCAGCCCGTGCCGGCGCTCGTGATTGCTTGACGGTAGATGTGATCCTGCACGTCGCCGGCTGCGAACACGCCCGGAATGCTCGTCGCCGTGGCATTGCCGGCGGCGCCGCAGTTCGTGACGATGTAGCCGTTCTTCATCTCGAGCTGACCGGCGAACAGGTCGGTGTTCGGCTTGTGACCGATCGCGACGAACACGCCCTGCAGCGCGACGTCGGATGTTTCGCCTGTCTGCGTATGCTTGATGCGCACGCCCGTCACGCCCGAATCGTCGCCCTTCACTTCGTCGAGCACATGGTTCCACTTGATCTCGACGACGCCTTCCTTTTCCTTGGCGAGCAGGCGGTCGATCAGGATCGGCTCGGCGCGGAACTTGTCGCGGCGATGGATCACCGTCACCTTGCTGGCGATACCGGCCAGATACAGGGCTTCTTCGACAGCCGTATTGCCGCCGCCGATCACGGCGACGTGCTGTTGCTTGTAGAAGAAGCCGTCGCACGTGGCGCAGGCCGATACGCCGCGGCCCATGAACGCTTCTTCGGACGGCAGGCCGAGGTACTGCGCCGAGGCGCCGGTCGCGATGATCAGTGCGTCGCAGGTGTACTCGCCCGCGTCGCCGACGAGGCGGATCGGCTTTTCGTCGAGCTTGGCCGTGTGGATGTGGTCGAAGACGATTTCCGTGTTGAAGCGCTCGGCGTGTTCGAGGAAACGCTGCATCAGTTCGGGGCCTTGCACGCCGTGCGCGTCGGCCGGCCAGTTTTCGACGTCGGTCGTCGTCATCAGCTGGCCGCCCTGGGCGAGCCCGGTGACGAGCACCGGCGACAGGTTGGCGCGGGCGGCATAGACGGCGGCCGTGTAGCCGGCGGGGCCGGAACCGAGAATGAGGACTTTGGCGTGTTTGCGCGTGGACATGGACTTCGATCCGTAAGAAAGTGCCGAATACCGCTGGCAACGCGATTGGTCCCGAGGCGGGGCGCACGGGCAACGTGCCGCGCGGCGCCAGGCTCGATCGCCCGCGGTTTTCAGTAGATGGGGCGTACCCGCGCATTATAAAGGCGTGCGGCGGCCCGCGCCGGATGGCCTTTTCAATCGCGGCGATAGCCTTTGCCGCGCGAGCGGGAGGGGCGTGCGATGCCGTGGCCGCTGCACCGGCTGTCGGCGGTTACCGTCATTTACAGCCCGGGTTGCGACGCAGCGTTTACAATAGGCCGCATCGTACGACCGGCGGCCGGGCCGCCCACGCCTCAACGGATTCATGGCAAAAGCTCCTTATTCGGCGCCCGCGCAGGCGTTGCCGCACCGCATGTCGCGCCTGTTCACCGAAATTCGCTGGATCTTGCAGGTCGCGCTTTGCGTGTTCCTCGTGATGGCGCTCGTCAGTTACAGCCGTCGCGATCCGAGCTGGACGCATGCCGCGCAGGTCGATCACATCGCGAACTGGGCCGGGCGCGTCGGCGCCTGGACATCCGACATCCTGCTGCTCCTGTTCGGGCTGTCTGCCTATTGGTGGATCGTGTTGCTCGCGCGTCGCGTCGCGTCCAACTACCGGCGTCTGTCTCATCACGCGGAACTCGACGACGACGCCGAGCGCCCGCCGCGCGATGCCGGGTGGATCGCCGACGCGTTCGCGTTCGCGCTCGTGGTTGCGGCGAGCGACGGGATCGAAGCACTGCGCATGTGGTCGCTGCACGTGCAGTTGCCGCGTGCGCCGGGCGGCATCGTCGGCGACGCGGTCGCCCAGGGGGTGTCGCACGCGCTCGGCTTTACCGGGGGCACGCTCGCGCTGTTGCTCGCACTCGCAATCGGGTTGTCGCTTTACTTCCGCTTTTCCTGGCTGAATGTGGCCGAGCGCGTCGGCGATTCGATCATCTCGGCGTTCACGCTGGCCAAGCTGCGCCGCGAAGCCGGGCGCGACCGCAAGCTCGGCGAGGCGGCTGCCGTCAAGCGAGAGGGCAAGGTCGAGCAGAGCCGCGTCAAGCTCGAGGAGCACGAGCCGGTCACCATCGTGCCGCCCGTCGCCGCGCCGGCGAAGTCCGAGCGCGTCGAGAAGGAGCGGCAGGTGCCGCTGTTCGCCGATCTGCCGGGGGATTCGACGCTGCCGCCGATCGCGCTGCTCGATGCGGCGCCCGCTGTGCAGGAGTCGATTCCCGCCGACACGCTCGAATTCACATCGCGGCTCATCGAGAAGAAGCTGAAGGATTTCGGCGTGGACGTGAGTGTCGTTGCGGCCTATCCGGGGCCCGTCGTGACGCGCTACGAGATCGAGCCGGCCACCGGCGTGAAGGGCAGCCAGATCGTCAATCTCGCGAAGGACCTCGCGCGTTCGCTCTCGCTCGTGTCGATCCGCGTGGTGGAGACGATCCCGGGCAAGAACTACATGGCGCTCGAGCTGCCGAACCAGCGCAGGCAGACGGTGCGGCTCTCCGAAATCCTCGGCTCGCAAGTCTACGCGGACGCCTCCTCGAAGCTCACCATGGGGCTCGGGAAGGACATCGCGGGCAACCCGGTCTGCGCCGATCTCGCGAAGATGCCGCACTTGCTCGTGGCGGGCACGACGGGGTCGGGCAAATCGGTCGGCATCAACGCGATGATTCTCTCGCTGCTCTACAAGGCGAGCGCCGATGAAGTGCGGATGATCCTCATCGATCCGAAGATGCTCGAAATGAGCGTGTACGAAGGCATTCCGCACTTGCTGTGTCCTGTCGTCACCGACATGCGTCAGGCCGGTCATGCGCTCAATTGGGCGGTGGCCGAAATGGAGCGGCGCTACAAGCTGATGAGCAAGCTCGGCGTGCGCAATCTGTCGAGCTACAACAACAAGATCGACGATGCCGCGAAGCGCGACGAGAAGATTCCGAACCCGTTCAGCCTGACGCCGGACGCACCGGAGCCGCTCACGCGCCTGCCGAACATCGTCGTCGTCATCGACGAGCTGGCCGACCTGATGATGGTCGTCGGCAAGAAGGTCGAAGAGCTGATCGCGCGGATCGCGCAGAAGGCGCGCGCGGCAGGCATCCACTTGATCCTGGCTACGCAGCGTCCGTCGGTCGACGTGATCACGGGGCTCATCAAGGCCAACGTGCCCACGCGGATGGCGTTCCAGGTTTCCTCGAAGATCGATTCGCGCACGATTCTCGATCAGCAGGGGGCGGAGTCGTTGCTGGGCATGGGTGACATGCTTTACCTGCCGCCCGGCACGGGCTTGCCCGTGCGCGTGCACGGCGCGTTCGTCTCCGACGACGAAGTGCACCGCGTCGTCGAAAAGCTGAAAGAGCATGGCGAGCCGAACTATATCGAGGGCATTCTCGAAGGCGGTACCGCGGGCGAAGGCGACGAAGGCTCGGCGGCCGCCGGGGCCGGCGGCGCGGGCGGCGACGAATCGGATCCGCTCTACGATCAGGCGGTGGAGGTCGTGGTCAAGCACCGCCGCGCGTCGATCTCGCTCGTGCAGCGGCACTTGCGCATCGGCTATAACCGCGCCGCGCGATTGCTCGAGCAGATGGAGCAATCGGGGCTCGTCTCGGCGATGTCGTCGAACGGCAACCGCGAGATCCTCGTGCCGTCGAGAGAGGCCGAATAGCGCCGCGCCATCAGGGACCCAAGCCGTAGCGCGTTCGTCTGTGGCGGCGCGTGCGGTGCGCGGGGCGTGCAAGTCGCCGCCGCGCTCACGATCATTCAGGGAGTCAACCATCTCATGCAGTCATTGTTTTCGCGAACGGGCGGGCTTTTGCAATCGATGACGCCGCGCGCGCGGGCCAGGCTGCCGGGCGCAGGGACGATCGCACGCGTGATCGGCGCGGCCGCGTTGGGCGCTGCGCTGTTCGGGGCGTCGGCGAGAGCAGCGCTCGCGAGGGGTGCGGAACAGTTGAAGG
>CBJMQH010000468.1:0-4458 GCA_966431825.1 uncultured Trinickia sp. | reverse complement strand
GTCGTGATCGGCGACGACGGCCGTGCGTTCGAAGTGCAGATTCGTACGCACGAGATGCATCAGTTTGCCGAATATGGCGTGGCGGCCCACTGGCGCTACAAGGAAGCGGGTGCACGCGGCTACGGCGGCCAGTTCAGCGCGAGCGAGAAGTACGACGAGAAGATCGCGTGGCTGCGGCAACTGCTCGCCTGGAAGGACGACGTGGCCGAGAGCGAGCCGGGCGCCGGGAAGCAGTGGGAGCAACTGCGCCAGGCGACGCTCGACGACGACCATATCTACGTGCTCACGCCGCAGGCGCGCGTCATCGCGCTGCCGCAAGGCGCGACGCCCGTCGATTTCGCTTATCACCTGCATAGCGAGCTCGGTCACCGGTGCCGCGGGGCGCGCGTGGACGGTGCGATGGTGCCGCTCAATACGCCGCTTTCGAACGGGCAGACCGTCGAGATCGTGGCCGTGAAGGAGGGCGGGCCGTCGCGCGACTGGCTCAATCCGCAGCTCGGCTATCTGCAAAGTGGGCGGGCGAAGCAGAAGGTGCGTGCGTGGTTCAACGCGATCGAGTTGCAGGAGAACGTCGCGGCTGGCCGTGCGATGGTCGAAAAGACGCTGCAGCGCGAAGGCAAGACGGCGGTCAATCTCGACCAGCTGGCGGCGAAGCTCGGATTCAAGGCGCCGGAGGATTTGTTCGCGGTCGTCGGCAAGGAAGCGTTCAGCCTGCGCAACATCGAGCAGGCGCTCTCGGATACACCGCCCCCCGAGCCGGAGCCCGAGGCGCCCGCGCAATTCGAAAAGCGCGGCAGCGGAACGAGCGTGGCCCGAGGCGCATCGACGGGCGTGCTCGTGGTGGGGGTCGACGCATTGTTGACGCAGCTTGCCCGCTGTTGCCGCCCGGCGCCCCCCGACGAGATCAGCGGGTTCGTGACGCGCGGCAAGGGCATGTCGATCCATCGCAGCGATTGTCCGATGTTCGTTCGCATGGCGGCACGTGCGCCCGAACGCGTGCTGCAGACGGCGTGGTCTGCGGACGTGCTCGGTGGCCGTGGCTCGTCGGTCTATCCGGTCGATATCGCGATCGAGGCGCAGGATCGCCAAGGCCTATTGCGCGATATCTCGGAAGTGTTCGCGCGCGAGAAGATGAATGTCGTGGGCGTGAAGACGATGAGCCGACGCAACGCGGCTTCGATGCAGTTCACGGTCGAGGTATCGAGCGCGGCACAAGTGCAACGCGCATGCACGCTGCTTGGCGAGGTGAGCGGTGTCGTGCGAGCCGCGCGAAAGGGCTGAGCCGATGTTCAGAAGAAATCTACAAAAAGTGCTTGCCAAGGTTAGATAGGGTCCATATAATCTCATTTCTTCGCAGCACACAGGCTCGTAGCTCAGCTGGTTAGAGCACCACCTTGACATGGTGGGGGTCGTTGGTTCGAGTCCAATCGAGCCTACCAACGAAATACGAAAAGCCGGCTTGCCGGTTTTTCAAGCAGCGCGAAATACGCCCTCGGGCGTCAAAGGCGAATACGGTTATGACACCGCGAACGTTGACCGAAACAACTTCGGAGCGACGCTAGTCGAGGACCTCTTTCGCCTGTTTCAGTATCTGCGTTAGTGAAAGTGAATGCGGCCCCTCGAAAGCGGGGCCGCATTTTTTTTGTCTTTGTGTCTTTGTCACCTCGATCGCCAGCGATCGATCGTGTTGATTGATGATGCCGCGCATTTTCGCGGCAACCGGAGAGAACGCAATGGTTTCGATACGCCTGCCCGACGGTTCGGTTCGACAGTACGATCATCCGGTCACGGTTGCCGAAGTGGCGGCCTCGATCGGTCCGGGCCTCGCGAAGGCCGCATTGGGCGGCAAGCTCGATGGAGAGCTCGTCGATACGTCGGCGCTGATCGATCGCGACGCGACGCTCGCCATCGTCACGGACAAGGATTCGGACGGCCTCGACATCATTCGCCATTCGACGGCTCACCTGCTTGCCTATGCGGTGAAGGATCTCTATCCCGAAGCGCAAGTCACGATCGGGCCGGTGATCGACAACGGTTTTTATTACGATTTCGCGTATCAGCGGCCCTTCACGCCTGAAGATCTCGAGAAGATCGAAAAGCGCATGCAGGAACTCGTGAAGAAAGACGAGCCTGTGACGCGCCGCGTCGTGTCGCGCGACGAAGCCGTCGAGTACTTCAAAAGTATCGGCGAGCGATACAAGGCCGAGATCATCGAATCGATTCCCGCCGGCGACGAAATCAAGCTCTACGCTCACGGCGGTTTCACGGACTTGTGCCGCGGCCCGCACGTGCCGTCCACGGGCAAGCTGAAGGTCTTCAAGCTGATGAAGGTCGCGGGCGCTTATTGGCGCGGCGACTCGAAGAACGAGCAGCTGCAGCGTATCTACGGCACGGCATGGGCGAAAAAGGAAGACCAGGACGCCTACCTGCACATGCTCGAAGAGGCCGAGAAGCGCGATCACCGCAAGCTCGGCAAGCAGCTCGACCTGTTCCATCTGCAAGATGAATCGCCGGGCATGGTCTTTTGGCATCCGAAGGGCTGGTCGCTGTGGCAGCAGGTCGAGCAGTACATGCGTCGCCGCGTGAATGACGATGGCTACCTCGAGATCAAGACGCCGATGATCATGGACCGCTCGCTCTGGGAAGCGTCGGGTCACTGGCAGAACTATCGCGAGAACATGTTCACGACCGAGTCGGAGAAGCGCGACTACGCGATCAAGCCGATGAACTGCCCGGGTCACGTCCAGGTGTTCAAGCACGGGCTGCGCTCGTACCGTGATCTGCCGTTGCGCTATGCCGAGTTCGGCTCGTGCCATCGCAACGAGGCGTCGGGTGCGCTGCACGGGCTCATGCGCGTGCGCGGCTTCGTGCAGGACGATGCGCACATCTTCTGTACCGAAGATCAGTTCATCGCCGAGTCGATCAAGTTCAACACGCTCGCGATGAGCGTCTATCGCGATTTCGGTTTTGAGAAGATCGATATCAAGCTGTCGCTGCGCCCCGAGCAGCGTGCCGGCACCGACGAAATCTGGGATCGTGCCGAGGCCGGCTTGCGTGAGGCGCTGACCGCTTGCGGCTTGCAGTGGGAGGAGCTGCCCGGCGAAGGGGCGTTCTACGGTCCGAAGATCGAGTACCACATCAAGGACGCGCTCGGCCGGTCCTGGCAATGCGGCACGCTGCAGCTCGACATGGTGCTGCCGGAGCGGCTTGGTGCCGAGTACGTGGCGGAAGACAACGGCCGCCGTCGGCCCGTCATGCTGCACCGTGCAATCGTCGGTTCGATGGAGCGTTTTCTCGGTATTTTGATCGAGCACCACGCAGGTGCAATGCCGGCTTGGCTCGCGCCGACGCAGGTCGTCGTGATGAATATCGCGGAAAGTCAGGCCGAATATGCGCAGTCTCTGGCCCAAACGTTGCAAAAACAAGGGGTTAGGGCTGAACTCGATTTGCGCAACGAGAAAATTAGCTATAAAATACGCGAGCACACGCTCCAGAAGGTGCCGTACCTGCTCGTGGTCGGCGACAAGGAGCGCGAAGCACAAACGGTAGCCGTGCGTGCCCGTGGCGGTGTGGATCTGGGCGTCATGCCAATCGACACCTTTGTTGAGCGCCTTGGTCAGGACATCGAGGCGTTCAAGTAACCACCGAGGCAGCGCGGCTCGTTTTTTTAATTTTTCGAGGAACGCAAGATCGCTACTGATAAGTCGCATCGCATCAACGGTGAGATCACGGCACCCGAGGTGCGTCTGGTCGGAATCGACAACGAACCGCTCGGCATCGTAAAACTGGCAGACGCTTTCCGCATGTCGGAACAGCAGGACGTGGACTTGGTGGAGATCGCCCCGCAGGCGGTTCCCCCCGTGTGTCGTTTGATGGACTACGGCAAGTTCAAGTACCAGGAAGCGAAGAAGCAACACGAGGCCAAGCTCAAGCAAAAGGTCATCCAGGTCAAGGAAGTGAAGTTCCGCCCGGGTACCGACGACGGCGATTACAACGTCAAGCTGCGCAATCTCGTACGCTTTCTCGAGGACGGCGACAAGACGAAGATCACCTTGCGTTTCCGCGGGCGCGAAATGGCGCACCAGGAAATCGGCATGCGGATGCTTGAGCGGCTGCGTACTGACCTCGACGAAGTGGGTCAAGTCGAGCAGATGCCCAAGATGGAAGGTCGCCAGATGATCATGGTCATCGCGCCGAAGAAAAAGAAGTGATGCAGGTTTCGGAGAAGCGCCCGGTGGTTGGGGGCTTCTCCTGAAAGCGCGACATGCCGGCCACGGTGTGCCGCGAAACAAGTGGACTGGGTTCCAAAAGGGCGGTTCAGGGCTTTTCGCCGGCCGCACACCCATCGCCATCTAATAAATGGAGTTGTCATGCCTAAGATGAAAACCAAGAAGAGTGCTGCAAAGCGCTTCGTGGTGCGTCCGGGCGGTACCGTCAAGCGCGGTCAAGCCTTCAAGC
>CBJMQH010000467.1:0-4468 GCA_966431825.1 uncultured Trinickia sp. | reverse complement strand
GCCGGCGTGTCGAGCGGGGCCACGCCGCCGAAGCTCGGTTCTATCCGCGCCTCGCCGTCGGTCGCCTCGGCCGACAAACCCGGCTCGCGCCGAGCGTGCGCCGGCTCGATGAACGGCCGCTCTTCCTCATGCTCATGGCGCGCGAGCGCTTGCTCGGTTTCGGGCGGCATCGGCCTCGGCATCCTGCGACGAACCTTCGCCCCCTGCCACGCGTTGTAGACCACCACGCCGCCCACGACCACGGCACCCGCGCCGATCAACCCGAGTGTCAACTCGTCCATGCACGCTCCATCTGCATTCCTTTATTCGCCTTTTCGCACGAGCGAGCGCGTCGTCCGACGCACCTCGTGCGGCTCTTTCATTCCGTGTAGCACTTGCGGGCGCGCGCAAGACGCTGCGCCTCGCGCCGGGCGCCCTGTGCGCCCACCCGCCACGCTTTACGCCGTATTCTGGGCGAAACCGGCCGCCGTTTCCATGTCGACGGCCACGATCCGCGATACGCCCTGCTCCTGCATCGTCACGCCGATCAGCTGCTGCGCCATCTCCATCGCGATCTTGTTGTGCGAAATGAACAGGAACTGTGTTTTGTCCGACATTGCACGTACAAGGTTCGCGAATCGCTCCGTATTCGCATCGTCAAGCGGCGCGTCGACCTCGTCGAGCAGACAGAACGGCGCCGGATTGAGCTGGAACATCGCGAACACGAGCGCCGTCGCCGTGAGCGCCTTTTCACCGCCCGAAAGCAGGTGAATCGTCGAATTCTTTTTGCCTGGCGGTTGTGCCATGACCTGCACTCCCGCGTCCAGGATCTCGTCGCCCGTCATGATCAGCTTCGCCTGTCCGCCGCCGAACAAGCGCGGGAACAGCTCGCCGAAGTGTCGGTTGACCTCGTCGAACGTGCCTTGCAGCAGCGTGCGCGTCTCCTGGTCGATCTTGCGGATCGCATCTTCCAGCGTCTCGATCGCCGACGTAAGGTCGGCCGACTGCGAGTCGAGGAACGTCTTGCGCTCCTTCGCCGAGGCCAGCTCGTCGAGCGCCGCCATGTTGACCGGCCCGAGCGCCGTGATCGCATTGTTGATCCGCGTCACCTCGCCTTGCAGGTACGACGGCTTCATATCCGGCGTGAGCTTCTCCTGCAATGCGCTTTCGTCCACGCCCGCGGCTTCCAGTTGTTCGACGAACTGCTCGCCCGCGATCCGCGCGGCCTGCTCCTTGAGCTGGATTTCCGTGATCTTGTCGCGCAGCGGTTGCAGCGAGCGCTCGGCCGTGAGCCGCGCCTCGTCCATCTGGCGCAGCTTCGCCGTCAGGTCGTCGAGCTCGATGCGCGCCCCCTTCAGCGCCTCCTCCTTGCCCGCGCGAATTTCAAGCGCGTCCTGCAAGCCCGTGTGCGCCGTCTGCTCGTTGATCGTTTCGAGTTCGGCCCGCGCGTCTTCGAGCGAAGCCGCCACGCGCTCGCTCTGATCGTGCGCAACCTGGATGCTGCGCTTCAATTCCTCGATGCGGTTCGCCATATTGCGCGAGGCAAAGCGGGCGTCGGTCGCCGCGCGCTCGAGTTCGCGTGCCTGAGTACGGGCGTTGCCCAGCTCCTCGTCGAGCGCTTCGAACGCCAGTTGGTTTTCCTCGAACCGCGCCTGGAGCTCGGCAAGCTCGACGTCATGGCGCTCGAAGTTCGCCTCCGATTCGGCGCGCTGCGCCCGCTGCTCGTCGATTTGCGCCGTGATCTCTTCGAGTTCTTCCCGGATCTGCGTACTGCGTTGCGTGTAGCGCTCGTGCGCCTGCGTGAGTTTGAGCACGTCGAGTTGCAGCGCATGCACGCGTTGCGTGGCCCGCTCGGCCTGCGCGCGCAAGTCGGCGAGCGCCTGCGTCGCCTGCGTGTATGCGGCGTCGGCACGGATCGCCGCCGTCTTCGCCTCGTCGGCAAGCAGCGTCTGTGCGCGCAGCTGGCGCGTGAGATTCTCGATCTCCTGTTGGCGCGCGAGCATGCCTGCCTGCTCGGAGTCGGCCGCATAAAGCTGCACGCCCACGCGCGTGACCACATGTCCCGCCTTCACCACGTACGCGCCGCCTTCGGGCAGCTGCGCACGCGCAGCCAGCGCCTGCGTCAGGTCGTCCGCAATGAACACATTGCCGAGCCAATCGGTCAGGACCGCGCGCAGGCCTGCATCGTCGATACGCACGAGCGAGAGCAAGCTGCGCAAACCGGCCGGCACCTCGCGCGGCACACCGGCCGAAGGCGGCGCATAGAACGCGAGCTTGGCGGGCGGCGCATCGCTTGCGAACGCGCGAACCCAGTCGAGATTCGAGATTTCGAGGGCTGCCAGACGCTCGCGCAGCACCGATTCGAGCGCCGTCTCCCAGCCCGCTTCGACGTGCAGCTTCTTCCAGAGCCGCGGCAACGCACCGAGTTCGTGCTTGTCGAGCCAAGGCTGAATCTTGCCTTCGGTCTGCACGTTCTCCTGCAGTTGCTTCAGCGCGACCAGGCGCGCTTCGAGCTGATGAATCTGGGCGCTTTCGCGCTGCACGCGTTCCTGCGCCTCGCGCCGCGCACCTTCGACCTGCGGCAGCGTCTCTTGCGCATCGGCAAGCTGAGCCTGGGCGTCGCGCAGGATTTCCTCGTGCTCCGCCAGTTGCATCCGCTGCTCTTCGAGCTGCACCTCGTCGGGCGCGTCGAGCCCGCCCGCTTCCGCCTTCAATCGCTCGTAGCGCTGCTGCAACTGCTGCAGCTGCTGATCAGCGTTGCGTTGATGCGCGGCCTCGAGCTTGAGCGCCTGCTCGGTCTGCGCAATGCCGCCGCGCTCCTCGTTCAGCTGCGTCTGCGCATCGCGCCAACGCGCTTCGAGCGCCGGCAGCGCATCGTGCTTCGCTGCGGCCTCTTCCTCGGCAATCGCCGCTTTCTCCTCGGCGACCGCGAGCTCGGCCTCGGCGTCCTCGATGTCGCCGCGCGCCTTTTCGGCCTGCATCTGCCACTGCTCGCGCTGCGCGGTGAGCGCTGCGATCTGCGCCTGCGCACGGTTACGCGATTCGATGATGAACTTGATCTCGGCTTCGAGCCGGCTCACCTCGGCATTCGCCTCGTAGAGTGCGCCCTGCGCGCCCTGCATCGCATCGCTCGCGGCGTAATGCGCGACGCGCAGCGTCTCGAGCTCGGCCTCGACCTCGCGCAACCGCGCCGTCTGGGCTTCGAGATCGATCTGCGCCTCGCCGATCGCGCGCTGCTGGCGCGCCTGCTCCGCCGCTGCCTCGTTCTTGCGCAACAGCCAGAGCAGCCGCTGCTTTTCTTCACCGTCGGCCTGCAACGTCTTGAACTTCGTCGCGACGATCGCCTGCGCCTCGAGTTTTTCGAGGTTCGCATCGAGCTCGCGCACGATATCCTCGACCCGCGTCAGGTTCTCGCGCGTGTCGTGCAGCCGGTTTTCGGTCTCGCGCCGGCGCTCCTTGTACTTCGACACACCGGCCGCCTCTTCGAGAAACACACGCAGCTCTTCCGGCTTCGCCTCGATGATGCGCGCGATCATCCCCTGCCCGATGATCGCGTAGGCACGTGGCCCGAGACCCGTGCCGAGGAAGATGTCCTGGATGTCGCGCCGCCGGGCCGGCAGGTTGTTGATGTAGTAGCTCGACGTGCCGTCGCGCGTTAGCACGCGCTTCACGGCGATTTCGGCATACTGGCCCCACTGCCCGGCCGCGCGGCCGTCGGCGTTGTCGAACACGAGTTCGACGCTCGCCCGGCTGCCGGGCTTTCGCGCCGTCGATCCGTTGAAGATCACGTCCTGCATCGATTCGCCGCGCAGCTCGGAGGCGCGCGACTCGCCGAGCACCCAGCGCACGGCATCGATGATGTTGGACTTGCCGCAACCATTGGGCCCGACGACACCGACCAGCTGGCCCGGTACCTGGAAATGCGTGGGATCGACGAAAGACTTGAAGCCAGCGAGTTTGATCGAGGTCAGACGCACGGCGATATCGCTGTTTGAATGGAGTAATCGGACACGTTGCCGCCGAAGCGCATCGAGCGCGCGGCGACGCAAGGAAGTGGCAATCATACCATCGGCGAATCGGCCGCCCGGCGCGCAGAGGGCGCCGCAAGAGGCGCCGGGCTATAATGCCCGGCTCGCATCGCCCGCCATCAACGCTTGCCGACCACGCCGAGCCATTCGTGAATCCGCTACTCGATCGCCTCCAACCCTACCCCTTCGAAAAGCTGCGCGCGTTGTTCAAAGACGTGACGCCGAACGCCGCGCTGCCCGCCATCAGCTTTGGCATCGGCGAGCCGAAACATCCTACGCCCGCGCTGATTCGCGACGCCGTCGTTGCCTCGCTCGACACGCTCGCGAACTACCCCGCCACGGCCGGCTCGGACGCGCTGCGCGGCGCCATCGCCGCGTGGGCCACGCGCCGCTACGGGCTGCCGGCGCTGGACCCGGCCACGCAGGTCCTGCCCGTGTCGGGCTCGCGCGAGGCCTTGTTC
>CBJMQH010000466.1:0-4475 GCA_966431825.1 uncultured Trinickia sp. | reverse complement strand
GGTCTTCTCGCTCGGCGATCTGCGCAAGATCACCGAAGACGGCGTGACGTTCGCCTCGCCGATCAACGGCGACAAGCTGTTCCTCTCGCCCGAGGTCTCGATGCAGGTGCAGAAGGTCCTGAACTCGGACATCGTCATGCAGTTCGACGAATGCACGCCGTACGCCACCGACGGCGTACCGACCTCGCATGCCGACGCCGCCGACTCGATGCGCATGTCGATGCGCTGGGCGCACCGCTCGATCGGCGAATTCAACCGTCTCGGCAACCCGAATGCACTGTTCGGTATCGTCCAGGGCGGCATGTACGAGGACCTGCGCGACGAATCGCTGGCCGGACTCGCCGAGATCGGCTTTCACGGGCTGGCCGTCGGCGGCCTGTCCGTGGGCGAGCCGAAAGAGGAGATGCTGCGCATCCTGAACCATATCGGACCGAAGCTGCCGGCAGACAAGCCGCACTACCTGATGGGCGTCGGCACGCCGGAGGACCTCGTTGCCGGCGTGTCCGCGGGCATCGACATGTTCGACTGCGTCATGCCCACGCGCAATGCGCGCAACGGCTGGCTCTTCACGCGCTTCGGCGACGTCAAGATCCGCAACGCGACGCACAAGAACGCGCTGCGCCCGCTCGATGAAACCTGCGGCTGCTATACGTGCCGCAACTTTTCGCGCGGCTACCTGCACCATCTGCACCGCGTCGGCGAAATTCTCGGCGCGCAGCTCAATACGATCCACAATCTGCACTACTACCTTGAATTGATGAGCGAAATCCGCTCGGCAATCGAGACGCGCACGTTCGCGGCGTTCGTCAAGCGGTTCCAGGACGACCGCGCACGGGGCGTCGACTGAGGAAACGCTCGACATGCACTTGCCGGCGCGCCAGCGGGCTCGGCTCGCGGCGCCGGGCGGTATATCGAGAGTAAGGGTCCGAGCCGCGGCACCGCCGCCGTATCGCCAAATTCGGCGGTGGTAAAATACGCGGCCATTTTTCGATCGCATCGGCACCGTGCCGATCGTTCTTTACGGAGATAACAACGTGTCGATGATTTCCAACGCATTCGCGCAATGCGCAGCCGGGGGCGGCGCCGAATCGAGCCTGATGAGCTTTTTGCCGCTCATCCTCATGTTCGCGGTGCTCTACTTCATCATGATTCGTCCGCAGATGAAGCGCCAGAAGGAGCATCGCAACATGCTCTCCGCAATGGCGAAGGGCGACGAAGTCGTGACGAACGGCGGCATGGTCGGCAAGGTGACGAAGGTGGGCGAAGCCTACATCGGCATCGAAATCGCCGAAGGCACCGAAATCACGGTCCAGAAGTCCGCCGTCACGACGATTCTCCCGAAGGGCACGATCAAGTCGCTCTAACGCCGGTAATCCCCGCGCCCGGCCGGGCCCGTACTCCACCCGCCCGGCGCGCGTCGGGCGAGAAGGCATCGGGCACCGAAAGCGCGCGGCATCGCGCCGCCTACACGCCAACACCCCGTTCGGCTCATCCCATGAATCGTTACCCGCTTTGGAAATATGTCGTGATGGCCGTGGCGCTCGCCATCGGCCTTCTGTACACATTGCCCAACTTCTACGGCGAAGCGCCGGCCGTGCAGGTGCTTTCCGGCAAAGCAACGGTCAAGCTCGACTCGGCAACGCTATCCGAAGTCGAAACCGCGCTTGCAGCCAATCAGATCAAGCCTGACGACATCACGTTCGAGAACGGCGCCGCCAACGCGAATATCCGCGTGCGCCTGAAGGACACCGATACTCAGCTGCACGTCAAAGACGTGCTGCAAAAGGCGCTCAATCCCGACCAGACCGATCCGCAGTACATCGTCGCGCTGAATCTGCAGAGCGCCTCGCCGCGCTGGCTGACCGCGTTGCACGCGCTGCCGATGTACCTCGGCCTCGACCTGCGCGGCGGCGTCCACTTCCTGATGCAGATCGACATGGCGGGTGCGCTGAACAAGCGGCTCGATGCCGACGCGTCCGATGCACGCACGCAACTGCGCGACAATCACATCCGCGACGGCGGCGTGAATCGCGTCGATCAGTCGATCGTCATCAACTTCGCCGATCCGGCCGCCGCCGAGAGCGCGCGCACGCTGCTCTCGCGCAGCCTGACCGAGCTGCAGTGGGCCACGCGCGCCGCCACGACGGGCGGCGCACAGCTCGTCGGCACGTTCACGCCCGCGCAGCAAAAAGCGGTGGAAGACGCCGCGGTCAAGCAGAACATCACGACGCTGCATAACCGCGTGAACGAGCTCGGCGTGAGCGAGCCCGTCATTCAGCAGCAAGGCGCCGATCGTATCGTCGTCGAGCTGCCGGGCGTGCAGGACACGGCGAAGGCGAAGGACATCATCGGCCGTACGGCGACGCTCGAAGCACGCCTCGCCGATCCGAACGGCCTGCGCGTGAACCCGGGCGACCCGGTGCCGCCCGGCGACGAACTCTTCACCGAAGGCAACCAGGTGCCGGTGCTGCTGCGCAAGCAGGTCATCTTCACAGGCGACAGCATCATCGACGCGTCGGCCGGCTTCGACGAGCACCAGCGTCCGTCGGTCAACATCCGCCTGAACTCGTCGGCGGGCCGGGCACTGTCGATCGTCTCGCGCGACAACCTGCAAAAGCCGATGGCGATGGTGCTGTTCGAAAAGGGCAAGGGCCAGGTGCTGACGGTCGCGACGATCCAGTCGGAACTCGGCGACCGCTTCCAGATCACGGGGCAACCCACGCCGCAAGCCGCTTCCGATCTCGCGCTGCTGCTGCGTGCCGGTTCGCTGGCCGCGCCGATGGACATCATCGAGGAACGCACGATCGGCCCGAGCCTCGGTGCCGACAACATCAAGAAGGGTTTCGACTCCGTCGTGTACGGGTTCGCCGCGATCGCGGTGTTCATGGTCGCTTACTACCTGCTGTTCGGTCTCGTCTCGGTGATCGGCTTGTCGGTGAACCTGATGCTGCTCGTGGCCGTGCTCTCGTTCATGCAGGCCACGCTGACGCTGCCCGGTATCGCCGCTATCGCGCTCGCGCTCGGTATGGCGATCGACTCGAACGTGCTGATCAACGAGCGCGTGCGTGAAGAATTGCGCAACGGCGCACCGCCGCAGCTCGCGATCGAGAACGGCTATGCGCATGCCTGGGCGACGATTCTCGACTCGAACGTGACGACGCTGATCGCCGGTCTCGCGCTGCTCGCCTTCGGCTCCGGGCCTGTGCGCGGCTTTGCCGTCGTGCACTGCGTCGGCATTCTGACGTCGATGTTCTCGGCCGTCTTCTTCTCGCGCGGGCTCGTGAACCTCTGGTACGGCGGCAAGAAGAAGCTCAAGACGCTGGCGATCGGTCAGGTCTGGCGCCCCGCCGGCGCCGAGGGTCTCTCGTATGCGCCGGGCGATGCAGCGGAACCCACGCCGAGCGCCGCACCGGCCGTGAAGGGCCAGGGTACGAAGGCCGGCAAGCCCGTCCTGCGCAATCGCGCGCAAGGCGGCGGCGCGCCGCGCAAACCGGGCCAGTCCCGCTAACGGCACCGGAGACAGACTATGGAATTTTTCCGCATCCGCAAAGACATTCCGTTCATGCAACGCGCGTTGATCTTCAACGCGATCTCGTTCCTGACGTTCTTTGCCGCCGTGTTCTTCCTGCTGCACCGCGGCCTGCATCTGTCGGTCGAGTTCACGGGCGGAACCGTCATCGAAGTGCAGTACCCGCAGGCCGCGCAGCTCGAACCCGTGCGCGGCACTCTCGGCAACCTCGGCTATGGCGATGCGCAAGTGCAGACGTTCGGCACTGCGCGCAGCGTGATGATCCGTCTGCCGTTGAAGACGGGCCTCACCTCGTCGCAGCAGAGCGATCAGGTCATGAGCGCGCTGAAGGCGCAGAACGCGGGCGCCCAGTTGCAGCGCGTGGAATTCGTTGGGCCGCAGGTGGGCAAGGAACTCGCAACCGACGGTCTGCTCGCGCTGGCCTGCGTCGTGGCCGGCATCGTGATCTACCTGTCGTTCCGCTTCGAATGGAAGTACGCGGTGGCCGGTATCATCGCGAACCTGCACGACGTTGTGATCATTCTTGGCTTCTTCGCGTTCTTCCAGTGGGAGTTCTCGCTGTCGGTGCTGGCCGCCGTGCTTGCAGTGCTCGGCTACTCCGTCAACGAATCGGTCGTGATCTTCGACCGGATTCGCGAGACGTTCCGTCGCGAACGCAAGATGAGCGTGATCGAGGTGATCAACCACGCGATCACGAGCACGATGTCCCGCACGATCATCACGCACGGCTGCACGCAGATGATGGTGCTTTCGATGTTCCTGTTCGGCGGGCCCACGCTGCACTACTTTGCGCTCGCGCTGACGATCGGGATTTTGTTCGGGATCTACTCGTCGGTGTTCGTGGCCGCCGCGCTGGCGATGTGGCTCGGCGTCAAGCGCGAGGATCTGCTCAAGGAAAAGCGCCAGAGTCACGATCCGAACGATCCGAACGCTGGCGCGCAGGTCT
>CBJMQH010000465.1:0-4483 GCA_966431825.1 uncultured Trinickia sp. | reverse complement strand
CGAATTGGACAAGCACGACGATCTGGTGTCGCAGCGCGATCTGGCCACCAATGTAACGACGAGCGTGAACGCAGGAAAAACCTCTCATCGCGGTTTGGAAGCGGCGCTCGGCTTGCAGCTCATAGACTCGCTCCGTTTCGATGCCGCTTGGTCCTACACGAAACATAAGTACGTGCAGTGGATCGCGAACGGCGTGAACTTCGCGGTGAAGGCGGAGGCGCTCGACCAACTCGAGACCGTGCTCGCGACGTTCGCCCGGCGCGCGCTTCGCCGTCCTGCCGCATCGGCTCGTGCAGGATGCCTTCGCACGCGGCGAACGCGTGCAGCGGCTCGCGGATCACCCGATCGCAAGCAGCATGGAAGCTGCCGGCATCCACTTCGTCTACGCGCTGAACCGTCGCAGCTCGCGCAAGCTCCACACGTTCATGGCCTTCGTGTCGGCGCGCACGGAAGCCGTGCTCGTTTGAGGAGGCCCCCCGGGGGGGCGCCGAACGCGTTGGTGCGGGGCGGGGCGCGAGACGGCGGGCGCCGTCGCGCTACGGCTGTTCGATGGGATGATCCTGACCCGCGTCGACCGACACGCGGTTGCGCCCCGCTCGCTTGGCGAGATACATCTGCGCGTCGGCCCGCGTGAGGGCGGCGTCCAGGCTCTCGCTCTCCAGTCGCCACCGTCCGCCGCCGACACCGATGGTCGCGGGCGGCAATCCTTCCGACGCCGAACGCATGGCTTCTTCCACGGCCAGACGCAAGCGCTCGGCGATACCCACGCACGCTTCGCGATCGACATCCACGACAATCGCAAGGAACTCTTCGCCGCCGGTGCGCGCTACGGCGTCCTCCACCCGCAGCGCATCCCGAAGCGTGTGCGCGATGCGCTGCAGCACGCGGTCGCCCATGGCGTGCCCGAAGCTGTCGTTGATCGACTTGAAATGATCGACATCGATCGCGAGGACCCAGTTCGAGGGCGGGGCGCTCTGCTGCGACAAGCGCATGTGTTCGGCCAACGCGAAGAACTTGCGCCGGTTCGCGAGCCCCGTGAGCGGGTCCTGTTCCGCCAATTCCCTCAGTTCGACTTCGAGCCGCTTGCGGGCAGTGATGTCGAGCATGGCGCCCGCGAGGCCCCGCGGTTCTCCCTTCGCATCATGAAAGACCGCTTTATGGAAGATGACGTCGTGCTCGGTGCCGTCCGCATAACGCACCCTCGCCTCGTAAATCTGGGTGCCGCCCCGCGCCAACAATTCGTTGTCGGCTTCTTGATAGACGGCCGCCAAGGCGGCCGGCGCGATGTCGTACACCGTGCGCCCGACGATGAAATCCCGCTGAAACCCGATGAAGCGTTCAAACGCGCCGTTGCATCCGCGATAGATGCCGGCCGCATCCTTGATGAATACCGGTGTCGGCAGATTGTCGAGCGCGGCCTGCAGCAATTCCACCCGCCGCCGCTCGCGTTCCGCCCGCGTCCGCAAACGCAGTTGTGCGCTCGCGCGTGCGAGCACCGGTGCGGGTTCGGCTTGCCCGGCGTCGATCACATCGTCGATGCCGGTCTGGTACAGCGAGGCGAGCACGCTTTCGCAGGTCTGCGCAACGAGCGCGACGATGACGTGGCCCGGCCCCAGTAGCGTTCGGATGCGCAGAGGATCCGACAGTTCTCCCTCGCGCCGAAGATCGAGCAGGAAGATCGCCGGTTCGATTAGTTCGGTTTCCTCAAGTTCGCGCCGGCTGCGAAGCACAGTCGCACCAAATGCTTTCGACGACTGTTCCTGAGTAGGGCCTAACCAATATACGGCGGGTTTGCAGTCGCTCGACATCGAAAATCTCTACGTGCAACCAGAAGTGGACGTGTACATGTGGGAAGGACGCCCGCTCATGTTCCGTGTCATCGTTCGCACCGGAGGGTGCGCGCGGCGCACCGGGGCCGGCCTACAACCTTGCGGTACGGCAGCATTACGGCAGAAACGCGAGACATCTTTAGGGAAACGCGAGTTTGGCCCTGTGTGCCCTCGTCGCGCGGTCGCGCGCTATCCTTTACCGTACGCTTGGGTACGCAGTTCCCTACAACAGGTCGGCGCTTTTCGTCACCTCATCAGCGCGGCCGCCGATATAAAGGCTAGAGGCACGCATGACTCACTTCATCGGCATCGACATCGGTACGCAGAGCACGAAAGCCGTATTGACCGACCACCGCGGCAAGATCGTCGCTCAGCATGCGCAGGGCTACCGCGTCGATACCCCGCAGCCGCTCTGGGCCGAGCAATGGCCGCAGGTCTGGTTCGATGCGCTGTGCGCCTGCGTAGCCGCGTGCACGGCCGCCGCGCGTGCGCAAGGCGTCGGCCCGTCAGACATCGCTGCAATCGCGATCAGCAGTCTGTATGGCGGCTCGGGCATCCCTGTCGACGCAGCCATGGAGCCACTTTATCCGTGCCTTATCTGGATGGATCGCCGCGCGACCGAGGAAGCCGAATGGGTGCGCCGGCATGTCGATACGGCACGGCTCGCGGCGATTACGGGCAATGGCGTCGACAGCTACTACGGCTTCACGAAAATGCTCTGGCTCAAGCGGCACCGGCCCGAGGTCTGGGCGAAAACGCGCTACCTGCTGCCGCCGAACGCCTACGTCGCGCTTCGCCTGACCGGGGCGCTCGCGGTCGACCATAGTGCGGCCGGCAATATCGGCGGCGTCTACGACATACAGGCGCGGACGTGGTCTGCCGAAGCGCTCGAAATGCTCGGGATTCCTATCGAGATGATGCCGCCGCGGCTCGTCGAGTCGACCGACACGGTCGGCACGCTGCTGCCCGAATGGAGCGAGCGCCTCGGGCTCGCCGCCAGCACGCGCGTCGTGGACGGCGGCGGCGATGAGGACCTCGCGACCCTCGCGGCCGGCGCGACGCGAAGGGGCCAACACGTCGCCATGATCGGCACGAGCATGTGCTGGGGCTACGTCGATCAGGACAACGATGCGCGTCACGGGCTCGTCGCGATGCCGCACGTATTCAACGGCCGCCGCGACCTGTATGTGTTCGGCGGCGCGATTTGCGCGGGGGCGTCGGTCAGCTGGTTCCGCGATCAGTTCTGCGAAGCGGAAATCGCCGCGGCGCGCTCCACGCCGCACGGCGATCCGCACCGCCTGCTCGAGGCCGCCGCGGCGGTGATTCCCGCGGGCGCGCAAGGCGTCGTGTTTTTGCCGTACCTGATGGGGGAGCGCAGTCCGATCTGGGATGCCAAGGCGAGCGGTGCGTTCATCGGCTTCACGCTCGCTCATACCCGGGCGCATCTCTATCGCGCCGTCCTCGAAGGGGTTGCGTTCGCGCTGGCTCATAACATCGAAGCGGGGCGGGCGGCGGCGCGCACGCTCGACGCACACCTGATCGTCGTCGGCGGTGCCGCCCACTCGGACCTGTGGATGCAGATCATCGCCGATGTGACCGGTTACCCCGTCATGACGATCGAGGAGGAGGTGGAGGCGCCGATGGGTGCCGCGCTGCTCGCCGCGTACGGAACCGGCGCGGTGTCGGCCGACGAGGCGGCACGCGGCTGGGTCACGCTGCGCGAGCGGGCGCGCCCGCAGCCGGCTGCCTGCGAGCGGTACGCGCGCCAGTACGACATCTATAAGGCGCTGTACCCGGCGCTGAGCGCCTCGATGCACGCACTGCGGGGAGAGATCGACCCGGCCGTATAGATATGATCGTAACGAATGGTTGTCACGATCGTTTCACCTGGTATAGGATGAGTGCGACTAAACCTCCGCGGTTTGCTGTGCTTTGCACAAATTGCGCTCGAATCCCATGTCCGATGCCTCGAATCACTCGATCGTCGTGCTGCGCGGTGTGTCGTCCGCGCACCCGGCGCGTAACCCTGGTGTGCCGTTCGATGCGGGGTGGATCGACGCGCTGCGTGTCAACGCCAGCGCCGTCGAACGCCGCACGGCCACGCTAGGGGCCCGCCGCTCGGTCAAGAAGGACGCGCAGGCGGCATGGCTGTTAAAGGCCATCACCTGCATCGATTTGACGACGCTCTCGGGCGACGACACCGAGGCGCGCGTGCGGCGCCTCTGCGCGAAGGCGCGCACGCCGATGCGCGGCGATCTGCTCGAAGCGCTCGGGTTCGAGGCGGGCGCGATCAAAACGGGCGCGGTCTGCGTCTACCACCGGTTCGTGGCCGCCGCGGTCGATGCGCTGCGCGGCAGCGGGATTCCCGTCGCCGCCGTCTCGACGGGCTTTCCGGCCGGGCTGAATCCGCATCCGCTGAAACTGAAGGAGATCGAAGCATCGGTCGCCGACGGTGCGGCCGAGATCGATATCGTCATCACGCGCGAGCACGTTCTCACCGGCAATTGGCGCGCGCTCTACGACGAAATGCGCGACTTTCGCGCTGCATGCGGCGCCGCGCACGTCAAGGCGATTCTCGCCACGGGCGATATCCGCACGCTCACGAACGTCGCCAAAGCGTCGATGGTTTGCACGATGGCCGGCGCCGACTTCAT
>CBJMQH010000464.1:0-4485 GCA_966431825.1 uncultured Trinickia sp. | reverse complement strand
CATGGCTAAAGGTCCTGCGATGCGTGCCGATATGCAGAGACCTGCCTATCTGTCCGCAATCATTACGCCATGAAGAAATCTGCGCGCGCCTTGAACAAGCGTTTGCCGAAGACAGCCGGTCGCGCAGCTTCGCGCCGCGCCGTCGCGCCTGTATTGCATCGAACCGCAGGGTGACGTGCGCTCCGCCCGTCTAGCCCTTCGCTTCGCAACCGCCGCGGCGCTCCTCGTGGCGTCGCTGTGCGGCTGCCGCCCGGACCCGGGTACAGCCGCGGTCGCAGCGGCGCCTGCCCCGACGACCATCACCGCGCTGATCTGGGCGCCCGACTGGCCGGAGCAAATGTTCGAGATTGCGGCCGAATTCGGTAAGCGCAACCCCGACGTCCACGTGAATGTGCAGTTCATGAGCGGCAATTCGGTGGAAGAGAACATCAAGCCGCGCGTGGCCTCCGGCAATCTGCCCGATGTCGTCAGCGTCAATCCGAACGCCTATGCGGCCGACCTTGCCGATCAGGGCGTGCTGGCCGACGTCAGTCAAACCGTGGCGTGGCAAAACACGCTCGATGCGCTCAAGGAGGACTGGACAAGCCGCGGAGGGCGGAAATTCGGCATATCGGGCGGCATAGCCACGACGCTGATCTATTACAACGAAGCGATGTTCGCAAAGGCGGGCATCAAGACACGGCCGACGAACTTCCAGGCGTTCCTGCAAGTGTGCGAGCAGCTCAAGCGCGCCGGGTTCGTGCCGATCGTATGGAACGGCGGCTTCCTGAACATGCTCGGCAACGGCCCGTTCGCATCGGGGTTCGCCAACAACATCGTGGCGCACGAGCCGGACTGGAAGCGAAAGATCGGCGACGGCTCGCTGAATCTCGACACGCCGGCCACGGCCGACATCTTTGAAAAGATCCGGTTGATACCGGAGCGCGGGTATGTTCAAAAGGGGTACATGGCGACCGACTATGACGGCGGCATCGAGCTGTTCAAGCAAGGCAAGGTCGCCATGGCATTCCACGGCAGTTGGGCTGCCGGCCTGCTGCTGCACGGCAACCCGTTCAAGGTCGGGGTGTTCGTCCCGCCCTGGAATGCGCCGGGCCAGAGCGTCGTGCCCGTGATCGGCAGCGAAACCGGGTTCGCTGTGTGCGAAACGCCGAACAAGGCCGCGGCGATGCGGTTCCTGGAATTCATGGCCGGCCCGGGTTTCGCCATCCTGCAGCACAAACGTCGGAACATTCCGCCGTTCAAGCATGTCGACTCGACGCTCGAGATCGACCCGGTGATGGTGGACTACGCGAGCCGGGTCAGCCGCGCACGCGTAACAAGCAGTCCATATTATTCGGCGCTGCCTTCCAATTCGATCGAACAACTGCATCGATTGATGCAAGCCGTCTTGCTTCAGAAGCTATCCACGACCGAGGCTGCGAAACGCCTCGATGAGTCCGTGAAGCACCAGGCAGCCATGCACTACAAATGAGCGCAATCATCGGCCCGCTGCGACGCGCGTTCGCTTACTGTTCCCTCGACGTGCTGCGCCGCGTCGAAATCCGCTATCGGTTGATTACCGCGTTTGCGCTGCTTTCGCTGCTGCCGCTCGTGATCTCCGGCTGGATCTCGTACGCGAAGTCGACCGCCGCGATCAAGGAAAAAGCAGAAATCTTTGCGAAGGAGTCCGTCAAGCAGGTCTCGCGCAACATCGTGCTGCGGATGGAACAAGTCGAGACCGAAAGCAATCTGCTCGTGCTGTCCGACCGCGTGCAGCTCGATCTCACTCGGGTAGCGAGCGGCAGCGCGAAAGCCCAGAGTGAAGCGCGTGAGGACGTGGCGCAGTTGCTGCTCGACCATTACGGCTCCATCGATTTCGTCAATCAGAAGTACCTGCTCGACGGCGACAACCGGGTCATGGACACGCAGGCCTTTGCACGGCTGACGCAGGGCGTGGTCCGGCTCGTCGATCATGCGCATCGTGAAGGTGCCCGGCTCTACTGGGGCAGCTACGACAGCGGCTTCGGCCAACGCGATGTCGGCATGGTGCAAGCCATTGTCGGCAAGAGCGACAACCGGCAAATCGGCAGTCTGGTGCTCGTGATCCGGGCTGCGCATTTCTCGACCGTTTTCAAGGACTTCGCCTGGGGAAGCGGCACCGATATCTACGTGATCGACGCCGGTACGCAGCAGGTGGTCATGCGCGCCGATGGGACGGCACGCAATGCCGACGATACGGCAGAGCCGGAACTCGTCGAGAAGCTCATGCACCGCGGGCCGGATGCACTGCTCGGCGGGATCGTCAATTTCGACGGCAGGCACGGCGGTCGGTACCTGGCGGCCTATAACCAGATCCCCGGCACCACATGGTTCGTGGTCAGCACGACTTGCGAGAAGTCGCTGACGGCGCAGGTGCAATCGGTGCGCAACCAGATCATGCTCGTCGGCATCGCCGGCTTCTTGCTCTCGATCTTTCTCGCCTACTTTATTTCGCACAGCATCACCGTGCCGCTCAAGGACCTCATCCAAAAAATGGACGCCACGGGCAACGACGCGGGGGCTGAAGCGCCGGCGCACGTACCGGTGAGCGACGACACGCACGGGGACGACGAACTCGGGCGCCTTGCTCAGCGCTTCGAGCGCATGAGTGCGGCGATCGGGCAGAAGATACAGAAGATCAACGAGATCAATGCAGGCCTCGAGGACACCGTAACGAAGCGCACGGCCGAGCTGGCGAGCCGGGAGCGGGAGTCCCGCACATTGATCGAGAACTCGCCCGACACGGTGGCGCGCTACGACCGCGACTTGCGCCGCACGTTTGCGAACCCGGCGTTTTGCCGGCTCGCGGGGTGCAGCCTGCCCGAGGTGATCGGCAAGCGACCGTCGGAGGTGCCTGGCGGCGCCGGTGCGCTGGCTTACGAAAAGCAGATTGCTGAAGTCATTTCGACAGGCCAAGGTATGCAGGTCGAGCTCAAATGGACGGCTTCGAATGGGCGGGCGCAGTACACGCATATTTCCTTGACGCCCGAGATCGATCCTTCGGGGGATATCGCCTCGGTGTTGGCGATCGGCCGCGACTTGTCAGATCGGATGGCGTTCGAGGAGACGATCTGGAAGCAGGCCAATTTCGATGCGCTTACGAGCCTGCCCAACCGCCAGATGTTCCATGACCGTCTGCAGTCCGAAGCACACGCATCGGATGCGCTCGGCAAGCGCATGGCATTGATGTTGATCGATCTGGACCGCTTCAAGGAAGTGAACGACTCGCTCGGGCACGACAAGGGCGACGTCTTGCTGGTCGAGGCTGCAAAGCGAATCCGGTCCTGCGTGAGCCAATTCGACACCGTTGCGCGGCTCGGTGGCGACGAATTCACCGTGATTCTGCCTAAGCTCGATACGACGGACAACGTGGGCACGGTGGCCAATGCGATCGTCGAAAAGCTGGCCCAGCCGTTCGCACTCGGCGGCGATGAGGCGTTCATCTCCGCGAGTGTGGGGATCACGGTCTACCCCGACGACGCGACAGAACTGGACATCCTGTTCAAGAACGTCGACCAGGCGATGTACGCGGCGAAGAACGCGGGCCGCAACCGCGTCGGCTATTTCACGCAAGCCCTTCGGGTTTCGGCTGAAAAGCGCCTCCGGCTCACTAACGACTTGCGGGCGGCAATCGCGGGAAGCCAGTTCCAGCTGTACTACCAGCCGATCGTGGACCTGGCGACAGGTGAGATCGCCAAGGCCGAAGCGCTGATTCGGTGGTTTCACCCAGAGCGCGGCATGGTGGGCCCGACCGAGTTCATACCGTTGGCCGAAGAGACGGGGCTCATCGTGCCGATCGGCGACTGGGTATTCCGCGAAGCGGTTCAGCAAGCGAAACGATGGCGCACACAGATCAACGCGGCCTTTCAGATCAGCGTAAACATGTCGCCGGTGCAGATCCGGCAGGACAGCCTCGTCTGCGAGCATTGGTCGGAGCATCTCGCACAGGAAGGCCTGCCCGGACAAAGCATTGCGGTGGAAATCACGGAAGGGTTGTTGCTCGATGCAGAGCTCAACGAGAAACTGCTGACCTTCCGCGATGCGGGCGTTCGCGTGTCGATCGACGACTTCGGTACCGGGTACTCGTCGTTGGCCTATCTGAAACGATTCGACATCGACTACTTGAAGATCGATCGGTCGTTCGTGCATAACGTCGGGGCCGACGCCGACAACCAGGCGCTCTGCGAGGCGATGGTCGTGCTCGCACACAAGCTGGGCCTGTCCGTCATTGCCGAAGGCGTGGAAACGACGGCGCAGCGCGATTTCCTGCGCGGTATCGGATGCGATCTCGCGCAAGGGTTCCTGTACTCGCCGCCGGTGCCGCCCAAGGCGTTCGAGACATTGCTTGCATCGGCACCCATAGGATCGACCGATTGGAGCGAGGCGCCGGATCCCCCGGCGCCCGGCGTACATTACGGCTGAGATACGATCACCGCACCCGCCTCACCCCGTGCGTAAAGGTCACCA
>CBJMQH010000463.1:0-4488 GCA_966431825.1 uncultured Trinickia sp. | reverse complement strand
CCGACGTCGCAGAACGGGCAGCGGCGCGTGCACTTGTCGCCCATGATCATGAACGTGGCCGTGCCTTTGCCGAAGCACTCGCCGATGTTCGGGCAGCTGGCCTCTTCGCAAACCGTATGAAGGTTGTGCTCGCGCAGAATCTGCTTGATCTCGGAGAAGCGCGAACTCCCCGTTGCCGCTTTCACGCGAATCCATTCCGGCTTCTTGAGCTTCTCGATCGGCACGACCTTGATCGGGATACGCGCCGTCTTCGCCTGCGCTTTTTGCTTCGCGGTCGCGTCGTACGGCGCGGCGGCGGCCGTCTGGCTCGGCGCTTGTTCGCTGCCGGTCGGTTGGGCGGTTACGTCAGTCATTCGATAGATCCAGTCGATGAGCGTGCGCTAAGAGCGCCGTCGAGGTTTGCGGCAAGGCGCGCCGCGAGCGTTCGGGCCACGTCGTCCCAGCTCGCCGCGACGCCGAGCGTCGCCATGTCGAGCGTTTCGAGCCCCGCATAGCCGCATGGGTTGATCGCGAGAAACGGCGCCAAGTCCATCTGCACGTTCAGGCTCACACCGTGGTAGCTGCAGCCGTTGCGAATCTTCAGGCCGAGCGCGGCGATCTTCGCGCCCGCGTGCGCACCCGCACTCTGGCCGGCTTGAAGCCCCGGCGCCACGTAGATGCCGGGCGCACCGGCTCGCCGCTCGCCCGCGAGATTATACGCCGCGAGCGTTTCGATCACGGACGCCTCGATCAGCGTGACGAGATTGCGCACGACGAGCTTGCGGCGCCGCAGATCGAGCAACAGATAGGCAACGACCTGCCCAGGCCCGTGATAGGTGATTTGCCCGCCGCGGTCCACCTTGACGAGCGGAATCGCCGGATCGGCCGCGAGCAAATGCGCCGGATCGCCGGCCTGCCCCAGCGTGAAGACGGGCGGATGTTCGACGAGCCAGATCTCGTCGGGCGTATCAGCCGTACGCGCATCGGTGAATGCGCGCATTGCGTCGAAGCTGACGTCGTAAGGTTCGCGCCCCCGCCAGACGACGCGCGGCGATAAATCCGACAGATCGGACTCGGCCAGCGGACCCGCCGACGCGGGAACGAACTCGGAAACGGGTGCGGCACACATGATCGCCGCAGTTTACCGGATTCGCGCCGACGCCGCCCGCCCCGGCGTCGCAGATCGTCGACGGCCAGGCTCGTGAGCCGAAGGCATTCAGACCGTCCGCCAGCCCGTGCGCCAGCGCAGCGCAAACCGCTCCAGCAGATCGGCCAGCCATTGCCGCGCAAAGTCGCGCCGCGGGACCGGTGCAACGAACGAGACCCGCGCGGGCTCCGTGCCTTCGGTGCCGATCCACAGCCGCTCGCCCCGGCGCAGCATGAGCGCTTGCCCCGGCAACAGATAGTAGTCCTCCACATCGTTGCTGCGCGTGAGCCACACCGGCGCCCCCTTGATCGTGAGCCGGGTGCTATGGGCCACGACGAGAGGCACCGTTTCGCCGCGTTCGATTTCCACCGTGATGCTTGAAGCAATTTCTCTCATGACACACCTCGCCGTTGGGCTGTTCGATGGATAGAATCGTAGGCGTGCCGGCCTTTGGCGTAAAACGATGGTTTTTCACCTCTTTGTGAGAAAAACTAACATCAATGGAATTCAGACAGCTTCCTCCGCTCAATGCAATCAAGGCATTCGAGGCCGCCGCCCGCCATGAGAGCTTTTCGCGAGCCGCCGACGAGCTGTTCGTCACGCACGGCGCCGTCAGCCATCAGATCCGCGCGCTCGAGGCCGAGCTTGGCGTGGCCCTCTTCGCACGCGAGGGCAAGCGCGTGCGCCTCACGGATGTAGGCAGTCGGTATGCACGCGATGTGCGCGCGGCGCTGATGTCGCTCGCCGAGGCGACGCGCGAGGTCCGGGCCGGCAACCGCGAGCGCCGGCTCGTCGTCTCCTCGCCGACGTCGTTTGCGGCGCGCTGGATGACGCAGCGCCTCGGCACCTTCATCGAGCGGCATCCGGAGATCGAGCTCGAATTGCTGTCGACGAACGCGTTGACCGATTTCACACGCGACGACGTCGACCTGGCGGTCCGGTTTGGCAAGGGCCATTACGCGGACCTGCATGTCGAACCGTTGCTCGACGAAGTGTCGTTTCCGGTCTGCTCGCCGAACTTCGACGGCGGCAATCTGCCGCCCACGCCGCTCGCCCTCGCGCGAATGCGGCTGCTGCGCTCGGACGAGCCCTGGCGCCCGTGGTTTCAGGCGGCCGGCATCATGGACTTCGAAGAGCCGCGCGGCGGCGTGCTGTACATGGATTCGTCGAACCTGCTGCAGGCAGCGATCGACGGACAAGGTATCGCCCTCGTGCGGCGCTCGATCGCCATGCATGAGATTCAGGCGAAACGACTCGTGCGGCTCTTCGACATCGACACGCCGAGCCCGGCCAATTACTACTTCGTCTGCCCGGACGCGCGCTTGGGGAGCGCGCGCGTGCAAGCGTTCCGCAGTTGGCTGTTCGAGGAAGTCGAGCGCTACAAGACGCTTTACGCGCGTTGCGCGAATACGGGGGCGCCCTGAGGGCGGCAGGCCGGCTCAGGCATCGGTGAAAGCGGGGGAAGGATTGCGGGCCCCGTCGAACGCGGGGCCCGAAAAAGCGTTGCTGCGTGGTGGCGCAAGCGCCGCCGCGCAGCGAATCAAAGGACGACGGAGACCATGGGGTGGCCCGTCAAGGCGCGATAGATATCGTCGAGTTGGGCACGGCTCACCGCCCACACCGTCACGGTGAGGCCGATATAGTTGCCGCCGCTCGATGCGCGCATCTCGACGCGCGTCGCATCGAACGTATCGTCGAACTGCCGCACCACGGATACGATCGTTTCCGTGAACTCGGGGTGCGTCTTGCCCATCACCTTGATCGGAAAATCGCAGGGAAATTCGATCAACGACTCGTTCTCTGCACTCATCTTTACCTCCGTCATCGCGCGGCTAACTCACTTCTTCTTGCTGAACATCAGCATCAGCGAGTCCCAGATCCGCCCGCCGATGCCGGCCTGCGGCACCGCCTGCAGCGCGACGAGCGGGAACTGCGTCAGCGTCTTGCCGTCCGCCGCGATCGTCACCGTGCCGACCTGCTGGCCGCTTGCGATCGGCGCGACGAGCGGCGCATTCACCGTAATCTGCGGCTTCACCTTGTCGCCCATTCCGCGCGGCACGGTGATGTATTGGTCCGACTTCACGCCCACGCTCACAGTGTCGGCGGCGCCCTTGTAGACGCGCGGCGCCTCGACGCTTTGATTGGCCTTGTAGAGCCGGACCGTGTCGTACGCGCTATAGCCGTAGCTCAGCATTTTCATGCTGTCCTGGACGCGATCGTGCTCTTTCTGCTCGCCCATCATCACGCTCACGAGACGACGCGACGCATCGGGCGTACCCGGCAGCGGCCGCTTCGCCGACGCGATGAGGCAGTAGCCGGCCGCCTGCGTATGGCCCGTCTTCAGCCCGTCCACGCTCGGATCGATCCAGAGCAGACGGTTGCGGTTCGGCTGCTTGATCTTGTTGTACGTGAATTCCTTGACCGAGAAGATGTTGTAGTACTCGGGGAAGTCGCGGATCAGGTGCGCCGACAGCGTGGCGAGGTCGGCCGCCGTCGTGTAGTGCTGCGGATCGGGCATGCCGTTCACATCGGCGAAATGCGTGCCCTTCATGCCGAGCTTTTGCACTTCGGTGTTCATCATCTCGATGAAATGCGCTTCGCTGCCGCCGACGAGCTCGGCAAGCGCAATCGCCGCATCGTTACCCGATTGCACGATCATGCCGTACACGAGGTCGTGCACGGTGACGGGCTTGTCGGCTTCGATGAACATCCGCGATTCGTCGTTGCGCACACGGCGCACGGCGGCGCTGGGCGTCACGACCTGATCCATCGAAATCTTCTTCGTCTGCAACGCGTCGAAGACGAGGTACGCCGTCATCAGTTTCGTGAGCGAAGCCGGTTCGACGCGCTCGTTCGCGTTCGCCGAGGCGAGCACCTGGTTGCTCGTGGCATCGACGAGCACCCACGAACGTGCATTCACCGCCGGCGGAGGCACTTGCGCCGAAGCTGCCGGCGCATAAGCCAACGTGGCCGCGAGCGTCGCAGCGATCAGCGCACCCGCCGGCGCTGCGAGGCGCCGCGATTGAGGAACGGAAGACGAAACGAACGGCTCATTGCCGGGGAAGGAGGAACGCATAGGGTCGATTTCGTGCAGATAGCTAAGCGCGCGTTTCGCGCGGTGGAGTAAGCAGTGGCAGCCGCGTTTCGAGGAGCGTCACGTCACGACCGGTACACGACGCGCGCAATGTGCGCGTCGCGTGGTTCGCGCGGCGTCCATTGGACTGGCGGCGACAGATTCGGTTCACGCGTGCGCGCCGAGCGGCGAGGCTTCAAGCCCGCGGCGCGATCCTTACGAAGATTTCGGGGCGCCGTCGAGGCCGTATCGAGGTTCGGCCGCACGAAAAATTGCGCACATTATACGC
>CBJMQH010000462.1:0-4494 GCA_966431825.1 uncultured Trinickia sp. | reverse complement strand
AGCATGCCACCTTGCAACAACACGCGCCACTGCAATCGGACATGCGCGCGGCCCGCGGACAAGTGACGCAAACGCTGCAGTCGCTGAACGCGCTCGCCGACTACCTCGAACGCCACCCCGAATCGCTGCTGCGCGGCAAGTCCAAGGACTCACAGCCATGATCGACGCTCGACGAGCGCGCCTCGCGCGCCCTTCCCGACAGGCGGACGCGACGCCCGCCCTCCGCTTGCCGCGCCTCGCGACACTGGGCGTGTGCACCGGTGCCCTGTTGCTCGCTGCCTGCGCCTCGTCGCCGCCGAGCCACTTCTACACGCTCGGTGCCGGCCCACAGGCAAGCGCCGCATCGAACGCCGCGCCTGCGGCGGGTACACGCGCGCCGGCGTTGCTGATCGAGGTCGCGCCTGTCGATGTACCGCCCCAGGTCGCGCGCAATCAGCTTGTGGTGCAAACGGGCGATGCGCGCGTCGACGTGCTCGAACAGCAGCGCTGGGTGTCGCCGCCTGCCGAGGAGATTCGCCGCGCGCTCTCGGGCGATCTCGCGGCCCGCCTCGGCACGTTCGACGTGTATGGCACCCCCTATCCCGACAACGCGCTCGTCTACCGCATTTCCGTCAACGTGCGCCGTTTCGAATCGTGGCCCGATGCGCGGGCGGTGCTCGAAGCGGTCTTTAGCGTCCGCTCGCTCAAGACGCAGGCCGTCACGACGTGTCGGACCGTCGCCGAGGTGCCGGTGGGCGCGGGCTACGACGCGCTCGTCGAAGGGCATCGACGCGCCGTGGCGCGTCTTGCCGACGATATTGCGCGCACGGTGAACGGGTTCGGGGCGGCGGGCGGCGGCTGCGCCCCGTAGAATGCGGCGCGCACGGGCGCAGCGCGTACAATGGCGCCTTTATCCGCCCCCGCCTTCGCAATATGTCCTCCCCGACGCCGTTCGATTTCTTCGCCCCCTGCCCGCGCGGCCTTGAAGCCGCCCTTGCCGCCGAACTGGCCGAGATCGGCACGCGCATCGCAGCGGCCGGCGGCGCTGCGCCGCTTGCGGTGGGCGCACAGGTGCCCGGCGGCGTCCATTTTCGCGGCGGCTGGCCGGCCGGCATGGCCGCAAACCTTTACTCGCGTATTGCCAGCCGCGTGTTGCTGAAGATCGCGGAACGCCCCTACCGCAACGAGCAGGACATCTACGCGCTCGCCGCGGAACAGCAATGGGAACAATGGTTCTCGGCGAACGAGACGCTGCGCGTCGATCTGACGGCGATCAAGTCGCCGCTGCGCAGCCTCGAATTCGCCACGCTGCGCGTGAAAGACGCGATCTGCGACCGCCTGCGCAGCGTGAGCGGTGCGCGCCCGAGCATCGACACGCAGCAGCCCGACGTCCGGGTGTTCGCATTTCTCACCGCAAACGGCTGCACGCTGTACCTCGATACGTCGGGCGAGCCGCTGTTCAAACGCGGCTGGCGGCTCGACAAGGGTGCCGCTCCGCTGCGCGAAAACCTCGCAGCCGGCATTCTGCGCATCGCCGGCTGGGCGCCGGGCACCCCGCTTTACGATCCGATGTGCGGCAGCGGCACCTTCATCGCCGAAGCCGCACAGATCGCGCTCGGTGTCGCGCCGGGTGCGGAACGCCGCTTCGGTTTTGAAAAGCTGAAGCGATACGACGTGGCCGCATGGCAGACGATGAAGGTCGCCGCGATCGACGCGAAGCGCGCGGCACGCGGCGCACGCGTGGCCGACCTCCTGATTTTCGGCAGCGACATTTCGGGCGACATGCTCGAGAAGGCCCGCGCGAATCTCGATCGGGCAGGGGTACCCGGGCTTTCGCTCAAGCAGCTCGATGCGCGCGCGATCACGCCGCCGATCGCCACGCCAGGCATCCTCATCGCCAACCCGCCGTACGGCGAGCGGATCGCTGTGCGCGGCCGCGGCCCGCGCGGCGAGGTGCGCGAAAGTGCGCGGCGCGACGACGACGGCGACACGTTCCGCCGGGCTCAGCCCGACGCGGCGGACAGCGAGTTTTTCCAGGCGTTCGGCGATGCGCTCAAACAGCGCTTCACAGGCTGGCGTGCATTCGTACTGAGCGCAGATCGCAAGCTGCCCGGCCAGATGCGGCTGCGCGAGTCGGCTAAAACCCCGCTCTTTAACGGAGCGCTCGAATGCCGACTGTTCCGCTTCGACCTTGTTGCGGGCAGCGTGAAGGCACGCCCCGCCGGCACCGGCGAGACGACGGGCGACGCGGCCGACTGACGCCGCCGGCACGCCCGGTCGGCTTTCGCCGCGCATCGCGGCGCTCTCTAACGTCATAGTCGTCACAGTCGGTCTCGCATGGAAGCGCTGCTGCCCCACTACGAACAAGAACTCGCGTTGCTGCGCCGGTCCCTCAAGGCCTTCGCCGCGCGCTATCCGAAAGCCGCCGCGCGGCTTGCGATCACCGGCGAGCAGTCGGAAGATCCGCACGTCGAGCGACTTCTGCAATCGTTCGCACTCATCGCGGCAGGCGTCGATGCGCGCGTGGAAGACGACTACCCCGAATTCACGCACGCGCTGCTCGAAACGCTCTATCCGCAATATCTGCGTCCGTTTCCGGCTTGTTCGATCGCACAATTCGACGCCGCCGCACTGTTCGAGCAACTGACCGAGCCCGTGACGATCGCGCGCGGGCAGGAACTGATTGGCAGCGGCGGACAGTGCAGCTTCCGTACGGCATACGACGTCACCCTGGCCCCGATCCGGGTGGCCGACGCCCGGCATGGGCCGGCCACGCTCGCGCCGCCGAACGCGCGGCTCTCACCCGATGCGACGAGCATCGTTTCGATCACGTTTGCCTCGATGGCCGCAGCGGGGCACCTCGGCACCCCGCTGCCGAAGCGGCTGCGCCTGCACCTGCACGGGCAACGCGAGATCGTCGCCACGATCATCGATACGCTGCAGATGAAGCGCGCGAGCGCCTACGTCGAGGCCGACGGCACCGGGCGCTGGGTACGGCTCGCAGGGCAAGTCATCGCCCCTGTCGGCTTCAGCGAGGACGAAACGCTGTTCGAGCAACCGGGGCAAACGCACCGTGCACTGAATCTGCTTGCGGAATACTTCGTCTTTCCCGAGAAGTTCGACTTCGTCGACATCGATGGCGAGGCGCTGTGGGCCGCGGCCGGGCACTGTACTCGCCTGACGCTGCATCTGCCCGTCGAAGGAATCGGCAAGGACAGCGCCGCGGCGCAGCGGCTCGCCCGGCTGAGCCCCGAGCACCTGCGGCTTTTTTGCACGCCTATCGTCAATCTGTTCTCGCTCCAGGCCGAACCGATCAAGACCACGGCCGAGCGCTCGACCTACCCGATCGTGGCCAAGCAGCAGCGCGCGCGGCATCTGTCCAGCTGCGAGGTCCATGCGGTCGAGGCGGTTCGCCCGGCTCAACGCACGCAAGCCGCACCCCATGCGTACCAACCGTTCCACAGCCTCATGCACGGCAGCGCGGCAACGCTCGGCGGCCCGTACTGGGTCGCGAGCCGAAGCCTCGAGCGCGACGAAGCGGGGCATGAACAGATGCAGCTCTCGCTCGTCGGCCTCGACGGGCAGCCGCACGAGCAAGCAGGCCTGCAGCTCGAAATCGACGTGACGTGCACCAACGGCGACGCGCCGCAGCAGCTGCCGACGGGAACGCCGGGCGGCGACCTGACGATGGAAGGCGGGGCCGTGCCCTGCGAGATCGCACTGCTGCGCCGCCCGACGCTCTCGCGTCGGCTGCCGCATGGAGACGGCGCGCTGTGGCGCCTCGTCGGCCATCTGTCGGGGCATCCGCTCGCGCTCGGCAAGGACGGCTGGGACGCGCTGCGGCGGCTCATTCGCCAATATGCGACGTTGTCCGCCGCCCCGACGCGGCACCTCGACGCCATCACGTTCGTTAGGCGTCGCAACGTGCTGGAATGGATTGTCATGGCCCCGAGTCCGGCGCTCGTGCGCGGCATCGAGGTCACGCTCGCCGTCGACGAGCTCGTGTTCGTCGGCACGAGCCTCGCCGCGTTGATCGGCGTGCTCGATTGCTTCCTCGCGCCCTATGCGCCGACCAACAGCTTCGTGCAACTCGTCGTGATCTCGAAGCACAACGGTGCCGAGCTCAAGCGCTGCAAGCCCCGCCCCGGCACCGTGGCGTTGCTCTGACGACGCGCGCCGGCCCTGCCGCCGGATGCCGGCGCAACGTCTGGCGCCCCTCGCCGCCCCCCCGTCGCTTCGCATCGGACCCTTTAAGCTCGCGCTGCTGACAGAACGCTGTCAGCAGCGTTGTCGCACACTGCGAGTCATGCGCAGCAATCGTGTCCCTCCTGCCATCAACGTCATGGCCGGCTTGAACGGAGAGCCCGATTCCCACGCGCCCACTTCGACCGACAGAGACCGATATGACGACCGCCGCCACTGCCACTGCAACTGCCACTCGCGTGATTTCCTGGTTCGAGATCCCCGCTATCGATTTCGAGCGCGCCGTGCGCTTCTATGAGACAGCGCTCGACA